>JAAWCL010000220.1 GCA_022793235.1 Bacilli bacterium
ATTACTTTATTGGATTATGCTTTTGAACATTATTCTATAAAAACTCTTCAAGAGAAAAATACTGTCTTACAAGAAGTTGAAGTTGCTAGCGCAACTAAAGAAACAAAAAATTTGAAAGTATTAATAAAAGATAATATTGAAACATTAGTTGATAAAGATGAAAACATGAAGACTTTGAAACCAGAAATTGTGATAGATAAATTAAAGGCTCCTATATCAATTGGTAGTAAGGTAGGAACAATTACTTATACAATAGATGGAAAAAACTATTCCTCGGATTTAATCGCTGGAGATACTGTACTTCCTTCTAATACACTTTCTTTATTATTGCGTATTTCTTTAATTATTGTTACTTTGTATTTACTTTTTGCTCTATTAAGATCAAAAAACAAGCCTAGAACCCGTGGTCGTACAAGCAAAAATTCAAAGTCTTATAAACATAGAAAGAGCAAAAGATCTAGTGGGAAACATCTTTATACTTTAATTAATAATTTTGAATAAAAGACATAAAGGGAGCGCTAATCAATAGCGCCCCTTATTTAATTATTATTCATAATCTTTTCCAATGATGATAGTAATATTTACATTAGCATTCCCACCAGATGTAATTGTTTGTGTACCTAAGATTTGTTTAATATCTTCCTGTACTAGTTCTGGAACCTCACCTCTTGTAATAATAGTAGTTTTTTCTGTCTCTGTTGTATTTCCTGTCTTATTACTCTTATAACCTGCACTTTCTAGTTGTGCTACAACCTTTTCTAATTTTGTATTACTTGAAGTTCCATTTAGCACCTCAATTTTAAGCTTAGATTTATCAATGTTTGAAGTATCCACTGTGCTATTGTGTTGCTTGTCCTTTTCATCTAGTTTATTTGGATTAATAAATAAATCATCTACTATCTGTTTTAGTTTTACTTCATCTGCAGAATAAATCCAGGTTCCAGTATTAGCAGCTTGTTCAGATACTCCTGGTAATTGTTCCGTTTTTAATTTTGCCATATCAAATTCTACAATATATGGCACATAGTCTTTAATAGTATCAAAATCTAAATTGGTTTCCACATATTTATCTGCAATA
>JAAWCL010000072.1 GCA_022793235.1 Bacilli bacterium
ATAAGCAATAAAAATTCAAAATAATATAGAAAAGGAGTACAAATATGGAAGCAAATTTAAAAGGAACAGAAACAGAAAAAAATTTAATGACAGCATTCGCAGGAGAAAGCCAAGCAAGAAACAAATATTCTTATTTTGCATCTAAAGCAAAAAAAGATGGTTTTGAACAAATCGCTGCAATATTTGAAGAAACTGCCAACAATGAAAAAGAACATGCAAAAATGTGGTTTAAAGAATTAGGCGGTATTGGAACAACAGAAGAAAACTTAAAAGCTGCTGCTGAAGGTGAAAACTACGAATGGACTGATATGTATAAAGGATTTGCAGAAACGGCAAGAAAAGAAGGATTCGAAAGAATTGCATTTTTATTTGAAGAAGTGGCTAAAATCGAAAAAGAACATGAAGAAAGATATCGCAAATTACTACAAAATGTCAAAGATGGTCTTGTATTTTCAAGAGATGGAGACAAAATTTGGCAATGTCGCAACTGTGGACATATCGTAATTGGTAAAGAAGCCCCTAAGGTTTGCCCAGTATGCAATCATCCACAAAGCTATTTTGAAATTAAAAAAGAAAATTATTAATAAAAATAACTTTCTAAAAAAACAAATAGATTTTATATTTCTATTTGTTTTTAGTTATACAAAAAAAAGACTACATAGCCCTTTTCTTTTCATCAGATCTCTTTAAAAAAAACTTATCAAATATCTGTTGACTATCTCCATTCATTAAGTCTTCTACTGTTAATAAACTAAAATCAACAAAGTCAACTGGTTGATCTCCAACCTGACTCTCATAAGATTTCAAAGTCTCAAGCTGAATCCGAACATCTTCCATATCCCTCTCAATACGCTTTGGATCAACATATTGTTCATAACTATTAGAACCAGGCTTTTTACAAAAGTTAAGTTGTAAACATAAAAAATGATATTTTTGGTCTAAACGAATCCTTTCCTGTTTCATTATATACTTAAAATAACTATTATAAAGACCCTCCTTAGGCATCAAAACATTCTTTCCAAGTTGAGAATTATATATTTCCAAAGTATCCTCACCATATCCAAATTTACAAAACCAATCTAAATAATTATAAGATGCCTGCCTACATTCATTAGCACTCTTTTGCATTTTGAAAGACAAAATATTCAAATCCAATGAATCCCTTCTTAGAGAATAATTTTGATTAAACGAAGTATACTCACTTGAAGTAATTTGTCTCCTATTATATTTATCTGTAATCTGATCAAACTCACATTTATCTGTAGCATTTACAGCCATTCTTGACTGAATTTCCTTATCTACTTTTAAATTTTTATTTTTCAAATCCAAAATACTACTTTTAGACATATCTGATAACATTTTTCTTGTACTAATATCTTTAATCTGTTCTATATACATTGTATCATTCACAAGTTATACCCTCCTTATCATCATTAATATACCATGTAAAAATATTTTTTACAAGCAAAGTCAAAAAATTAACATTACTTAACATTTTCATATGTTAATTTTTTTATCTTTTCACCACTATTTTTATTATTTCCATTCTTACTTAAACCATACTTACTTTTATCGGTATTTTTTTTTGAAAATGATCGTATAACTTCCCAATTCTCTGGATTTTCTTTACTATAATCAATTTCTTCAAGCGAAGGAAAAAAAATAACATTTTTTCTCTCTCTAATATCTTGTTCTTCTTTTTTTTCTACTTCCATATATAACACCTCATATATTAAATATTTAATAAAATACAATTACATCATAATTATAAAACTTTAACAAGTAGCAATTTATCTATATTAAAACTCCATTATATATTAAACATAACTGATATTATCAAAAATATTCATAGAAAAATTCACAATTGATTTTAATAACTAGTCCCATTAAATTAACTCTCATCATTATATTAACTTAAACAATATATAACTGTATTTCTATAAATTGACATAACTCATTTACTTATAGAAATATTATATCAAATTTTAGAATATATTAAAACTGAAATTTCTAAAAAATAAAAACCCAAGTTTACATCAACATAAATTATTTCCATTCATCAGAAAATGCTTTTAAATCTTTTTTGGTTTCTTCTGATAATTCATTAAAATTTATATCAGTTATTGCTCCCTCCAAACTATATAGATGAACTAAGCATACTTCTGGAAATCTTTGTTTCAATTTAAAAAAAGTTTCTTTACTTCCAGTATTTTTTAACTCTTCTGCTGAGTTAATTCCTATTATTTGTAATTTTCTTTCTAATTCTTTTCCAATATTTCTCACTTTACTTAATTTTATCATATCATTACACTCCTAGATTATAATTCAAATTATAATTTTTTATAATAAATTTATTACAAAAATAACTGCCACACCCACTAAAGTTATTATCCACCTTATCATTTTTTAATATTAATTCTATTCTGGACTAGCTAAGTTTTGTCAACACTAAATTTTATAGAAATATTATAACATGACTAAAATCAAGAAAATAAACTTTTTTTAATTCTCGCCTATTATAGTGATATAGATGATAAAATAAATCCGTTAACTTATTTTATATATTGTATATAACATTCTTAACATTTTAGTTGAACACGCATTAGGCTTTCATAGTAATATTGGGCTTCTGCTCTTTTGTTAAGCAATAATTATAAGCTGAATAACTAAGACACTGATGACTTAGTTTAACTACCATTTGACTAATATTAAATAATATCCATCTTGCATACTTATTTCTTCATTTAGAAATTGTCCCATAAACATTAATTCTTTTTCCTAATCGTATAATTATTGAATCTAAATCACAAAAAACAATTAGTTGTTTATAATATCAATTCTAGTAATATCTCCAAGTTTCCCAAGTAATTCAGTGGTTAATACTTCTTCATACTCTATAGATAACATTACTAGGCTTTTACATTTTATAACCTCCACACTTAATACTCCCCTACTCCTTTTTGCATTTTAAACTTCTGTTTCCATCATTATTTGATCAGGCTTATTATATAGATTCCTTTGATCTCACTATCTTAAACTAAATTAATAATAGAAATAAAAGATGAACTGTCAATTTGTTAAATTCTTAGTAAATAATGCTCTAAGAAGATATATCACTTAAACTTTGAAATGATTTTATCATGTAATTTTTATATTAATTTTACAAAATCTTTGGTGTTAGTATAGATATATAGACACAAAAAACTTTAGTAATGGTATACTAGGTATACTGAGAAAGAGGAGGAAGTGTCTATGAAGCAAGAACATAAAAGCTATGATGAAAATTACAAGAAAACAAAAACTAGAACAGATTGATAAAATCTCCGATATCCTAAAACAATATAAAGGTCTTACAAAATTTAACGAAAAAGTGTTTAATAGTTTAGTCGATAAAATTATTATTGGCGAAAAGTTAGAAAGTGGGGAAGAAGACTTTTACAATATTAAATTTATTCTTAAAACTGGCGAGTTAATAAATGAAAATCTACCAAATGGAAAACTAAATATTGGTACTAACTTTGGTAAATATGGCTTTACGATAACCAAACAAAAACTAGAAGAAAAAGAAGATAATGTGTCTGTCTATGTGTTACAACGGCACCCTTATGTATATTCTAGCAATTTTTTTTTCTTCACTCATAAATAAATTTCCTTTCTTATTCTTCATCAAAAAAGAGGCGACAAAGACACTAGGTTTTATGTCTTTGCACCTCTAAAATTCCAGTATGATAAATTATATTTGTTTTATATTAAC
>JAAWCL010000221.1 GCA_022793235.1 Bacilli bacterium
AGGAAGGGCTGAAAGCTGACCCACCGCATCAGGCGGTCAAACTCCGCTGACCCCGTCTGATAGCGGACATTGACCTGTTCCTGCCAGTATGCTTTCGTGGCGTCCAGCTCCGCCTGTACCTGTTGCGATGTGCGGAAAGCGGATAGAACACGGTCGATGTCCGCTTTGTCCTCTGAAACACCCAGCAGAATCATGTATTCCGCAGTCTGGCCCGCCTCCAGCGTGATGGTAGAAAAGCGAATACTACCCATAGTCTCCCGCCCGTTGATTTCTGAACCGGAGGGAACGCCTTCCCTCATCTCGTAGATTGAACGGGGATGCAGGAAGGTTCCGCCCTCGCCAAGGAAGGCGTCTACCGTGGGATAAAAGCTGTCCGGCGTGCTTCCGTCTCCCGCAGAGCCCAGAACATAGTAGATGCGATGGTTCTCCCGATGGCCCTTTTCGTCAAAGGACATGGTGGGCTTCACCAATACGCCATACTGCGTGGTCTGGATACGGTGGAGCATGGAGGTCACATTCCGGTGATCCCGGATGTTGTCCGCACTCCGGCCATAGATGGGAATAGCCGCCACGGCAGTTATCTTCTGTGGTTTGCTCCCGGTATTCGTGATCCGTACAGCCATGATCTCCACATTTTCCTGGGGTGGGACAAAGGATGTAATCTCAGCGCGGAGCCCATAGCGGTTCGTCTCACGGCACACGGTCTGCCACATCAGGCCAGCGGTCAGGGTGCTTTTGTCCTGACCGTCTGTGAAGCGGGCTGCCTCCTGTTCCGCAGATACCCCGGTTGCGGACCAGCAGCCATCCTCCAGAATACACCAGAAGTTCCGGGTGCTGCGGCTGGTGTGCAGGTTCTCCGAACTGACCGGCTCCAGCAAAAAGGTCTCCTGATCCAGTTTGCAATCCCCACCCAGGTTTGGTGTGATTGAACTTTTCAGCCCAGTTTCGCTGGCCAGAGGGAAATAGAGATAGCTCACCTCCTCGGGATTACTGAGTGCAAAGGTCCCGTTTTCGTCAAAAAAACGGATACTTTCCATTGCCGTCACCTCCATTGATCATTGTGTTTTTTGATAGACCCGAACATAGTCCACCTCAAAGGCGGCGTGTTCAAAATCGGTGGTCTCGTCCGGAT
>JAAWCL010000073.1 GCA_022793235.1 Bacilli bacterium
AACAATATTTAAAATCAAAAGAATTTATAGTTTGTTTACTATTAATGTCTATTCTTATTATCATTAGTATTATTGATTATATACGTTATCCTATAACTTATAAATATAGTGGTGCTGTTGTAGAATGGATGAATCGTTTTTCTTTTTGGAATCATACTATGTATTATCATGCTAGTGGTCTTATTATGTTTTTGAGTCCTTTTATTATTACTGTCCTTTCATTAAGTGCTTTTTTTGATAAGGTAAAGGGAAGTTATTTAAAGGATGTTTTATTAAGAGAAAAATATAGGAGTTTTCTTACAAAAGAAATTCTTTTCTCTTATGTGAAAACTATATTTCCCTTTTTGTTTCTCTCTTTGGTAGTATTTATAATAGGCTGTTTATTTTATACTGATAAAATAGTTAATTATACTTATGCAGATCTTTATACTGAATTTGATTATATTGGTCATTTTGGTCCTTATACTTATATCTTTTTGTGTCATATAGCTATGTTTTTATATATAGTTATGGTTACTAATTTAGGCTTTATTGTTTTTCGGTTTACAAAAAAATTCTCTGTTAGTCTTATTTTAACCTTTGCCCTTATTAATACTTTGAATTTTTTAATAGGAAATGTTGATAAGATTTTAAAATCATTTTTGGGAAATCATTTTTTAGTACAATTTTTAGAAAATTTTAATATATATGAAGGATATATGGTCCAATCTACTGTTACTCATGCTATTTTTTCTATGAGTATTCTTGTATTCATTACAACTATAATTGTCTATTTTCTTTATAGAAATAAAGAGAGATTGGTGATGGATTTTGATTAATTTTTTGAAGAATGTTATGCATTATTTTTGTTCTACTTGGGAATATAAGGCTATACTTGTTTATATTTTTATGGGCTCTTTTTTTATAACCTATCAAAATGCGGGACTTAGTTATGGTGAGTTAGTCACATCCTCTTTTACCCATAAAATATTTTTGGTGGTTATATTATATCCCAGTTTTATTGCTATGTTTATGAATTTATATCAATATATAAATAAAAACTATTGTTTACTCTTAAGAATTAGAGATAGGAAAAAATATGCTCAATTTTGTATGCATACAGTTGTATTTATGAGCTTATTCTTATTTATTCATGTGGTAGTTATTGTCCTAATTAACTGTAATATTACACCTCATGCTGATTTTAAGTTCACACATAATTTAGGATATGATAGTCCTGATTTTATAGTGTTTTTGGTTGCAATCATGAAAGTATTACTCACAGTTTTAGGTATAGGTTTATTTAATTTATTTTTGCAATTTACTATTAAGAGAAGGAAAATAGTAGGGGTGATTCTTATGTTTTCTCTTACTTTGCTTTTCTTCGGAGATAAATTTTATCCTTGTGGTATCTTTGTGATGGATCTCTTTAATCCTGGCTTTCAATCGCATGGATATATGCTTATCAATCATATTTGGGAATTAATAGTATCAGGCCTTATTTATTTTCCGATTGTATTTCTTCTTTTATATTTTGGCATTTTGAAAAGTTCAAAAAAGATTTATATAGGAGTAGAATAAAATGTATGCTATATTAAAGAGAAATCTATATTATTTTTATCATAAAAGTATATATTTATTATTACCTTTATTTTGTATTTTTATATTTTTTGTGACCTCTATCCATAATGATTTTATAGATAGTGAGGCTATTTTTTATATATTAACTGGCACTTATCATTCTTCAAGTACTTTTCTTTTCATTAGTTTATCTCTTGTTATAAATATGACTTATTTATATTATGCTTATATTCTATTTACTTATGATATAAATTACAATAAAGAAAATATATTTTTAAGAATAGATTATAAAAAATGGGTAGTTTCTATCCTAATAAGTGCTGCTGTTTTGAATGCTGTACTCACTTTTATTTTTACGGGAATTGGAACTTTTTTCATGATAAGTATGGGAAGGAGAGTTTTCTTTTCTTTTCCTATTGTGATACTTATCTATTTTACAAAGATGTTTATTACTCAATTGTTGTTCTTGTTCAATAAATTATTTACTAAAATGAGCTTGATTTTATTGGGGATAATTTTACTTTGTCCTTTGCTGTTTAGAATAAATAGTTTTATTTATGTAACAGCCTTAATAGAAAAATATAATGTTTTTTCTATTCTTTGTATTCAAATTGTTTTAAATATTATTTTAATAGTTATTAGTTTCATCCTAAAGGATAAAAAAATAACGATGTAGGAGGAGAATTTATGGATGTAATATTGACAAATGTAAGTAAAAAAATAGAGAAGGAACAAGTACTTCAGGATGTTTCGTTTTCTTTAAAAGAGGGGATGATTTATGGTCTTGTTGGTCGCAATGGAAGTGGAAAAAGTATGCTATTAAAGACTATCTGTGGTTTTATAAGGCCAGATAAGGGGAGTGTATTAGTAGATGGTATTGATATTTATAAAACAAATTCTTTTCCTAAAAATACTAGAGCTCTTATTGAAAGACCTAATTATTTACCTGATTTAACAGGGTATGAAAATTTAAAAATGTTAGCATCTATTATGAATAAGATAGGAGATGAAGAGATTTTTAATACTTTAAAAAAAGTAAACTTATTTGAAGAAAAAGATAAGAAATTTAAAAAATATTCTTTAGGTATGAAACAAAAATTAGGTATTGCTCAGGTTTTAATGGAAGATCCTGATTTGATTTTATTAGATGAACCTTTTAATGGTATAGAAGATGAAAGTATTGAAAAAATAAGAAAAATACTATTAGAAGAAAAGAGGAGGGGAAAACTAATTATTATTGCAACACATATAAAAGAGGATATAGATGAATTATGCGATGTTATTTATAAAATGAGTGATGGTAAAATGAAAGAGTAAGTTTCTATATTTTTACTTTGACCCTATATAGAATAGGGCTTTTTTGTTTTAGTATAAAAAATGATTGAAAAAAATTGGAAAATATGATATAATAGGCAGCATAAGAGGGGGGATAGTTATAAAGATAGTTACGAGGGATGCTATTTATTTACAAAAAGAAGATCTTGCTTATTTTAATCAAATTTTTGACAGATATTTTAAAGCGGAAACTAAACCTGTATTTATGAAAATGTCTACACTTCAGGACTCTACATTAAATGAAGAGAATCGATATGATTTTATTGATTTTAGAAAAAAAGAAGAAATGGAATACATAAAAAAGATAGACTGGATTATAGATTATGAAGATGTAAAAAGTAAGAATATACAAGAGATAAATGATTTATCTCAAAACATTTTAAGGCAAAGAGAGAATGTAGCTAATACATATAATGCTATGTCAGTAAAAAAACGTGGAGAAAATCAGGATATGCCCTTAAAGTGTGATCTTTACAATTATGTACTTCAGTCTCTTGCAAATATTATTTATTTTAAAAGAGGAGATATAATCATGAATTTGCCGAAAAATATCCATTATCCAAAAGAAGTTAGGCAAATAAGATTAATAAATATAAGAAATCAAAGTATAAGAATATTGTGTTTTATTCGGAAAAAAATATATCCTTTATTAGGAATAGAGAAAAGAAAAAAAACGTTCTCAAGAAAAAAAGATACTTTTATAAAAAAGATTTTTGGTGAAAAAAGAGAGCTTTATCGCTTTTTAGGAGCAGAGGAATTTCAAAAGGCTGTATTTTTCTTAGAAAGGGTAAAATATAAAATTATGGATAAATTTTTCCCAAATGTTCAAATAAAATATGAAAAGAGATTGAATAAGCAATTCAAAAAAAGAATACAAGAAGAACCATTAGTAAATCAACAAGCTTTATTACAAGAGTATCAAAATCAGAAATTAGCATTTCGAAAAGAGATGGTTTATAAGGAAAATAGAAATTATCATTATAACCCAAATTATCCAACAAACTTTCTTAAATATTTGGACTGGAATAAAAAGGTACATATAGAAGGAATTAAAAAAGATATACTCTTTCTTATTGGAGGAAGTACTCTTACTTTGGCTTTAGGTAATCCAGCCCCTCTGTTTAGTTTCCTATTTTGTCTAATCCAATGTATTAGTTTAATGATTGATTTTGAATGTGTTAATTTACAAAACTATAATTTGGATCGTTTTCAAAACGAGAGAACAAAATCCTTACTGAAAAAGAAAGAGGAAAAAAATATAAAAAATAATTTACAAAAATTGGGAGACAGCATTGTTCCAGTATCTAAGGCAGTAACAGAAAAAGTGGAATTACCATCCATTGAGGAAGTAATTGATCAAATAACAACAGCTGAACAAGCTAAATGTTTACTGGCGTATGTGAAAGAACAATATGCAAATTTAGAACAACATAAAGAAAAAAGTATATATGAAAAGAAAAGGAGAATATAAAATTATGAATTATACAAGTTTATTTTCAGGAAATATGACAAATAGTACAACAACACTTATTCCAACTATTCCATCTATTAGTACAGGTGGAACCGTAACATCTGGCGTAGGAAGTATTGGTGCTGGGAGTACTTTAATAAAAGATGAGGGAGACTCTTTAGATACTACAGCAGGATTATCAACTATTTCTACAGGGATAAGTCTAGCAGGGAATAGTCTATATTCTGTAGGAGAACAAAAAATGCAACAATTACTCACTACACAGGCTTATGTTGAATCTTTAGGTGAAGAAGAATTAGTAGCACTTATGGCAAGACTAGAAATGAAAGAGGACGAATTAACAGCTTGTGAAGAAAAAAGCAGTAAAACAATATAGATAAAAAAGAAAAACTTTGGTATCAAAATGAGTATTAAAGTTTTTTTGTTTATTAGAAAGTTATTTTTCTAAGGCACTTGTCTTCCATTTTTATAAATGTTATCCTAATAAAGAAAGAGGGATAGATGATGAAAACGGAATTAGAAAATTTTGATAGAATACATATTTTTAATCATTATCATGCTATGACTAATCCTTTTGCTTTTGTTACATCAAGAGTAGATGTTACTAAATTATATCAATTGTGTAAAAGAGGAAAAAGTCATTATGCTACGATAGGATATTATGTAGTAAAGACGATAAATGAAATTGATAATTTTAAATATAGATATGAGAATGGAAAAATATATAAGTACGATAAGATAGACGCTAACTTTACCCAAATGTTTAAAAATAAAAATATAGGTTATTTTCGTGTAAATATGTGTGATGATTTGAATTCTTTTTTGGATGTTTTTAAAGAGAGGGAAGAGGATTTTTTAAACAGTAATCAATCGGTAGAAGAAAATGATCAAGCAGAGGTGCGGTTATCTTGTGAACCATGGTTTCATTTTACAGGACTGATTCCTCCTTTTAATAAGGAAGTTGCCATTCCTCAGATTATTTGGGATCAATTTACTTTTGAGGGTGATAAGTGTTATTTAAACTTTATGATTATGGTCCATCATGGCTTTGCGGATGGATCTCATATTGGTATGTTTTTTCATACTTTAGAAGAGTTAATTGAACAAATTGATATTTAAATGTATGAAAAGAATAACGATTATTGGCAGTACTCGTTTACAAGAAAAAAGTAAAGAGGTGAAATAGAATGAAAGTTATTACCATTAAACAACCTTTTGCGTCTTTAATTGTTTTAGGTATTAAAAAGTATGAGTTTAGGACTTGGAAGACAAAGTATAGAGGAGATATTTTGATTCATGCTGGAAAAGGGGTAAATAAAAAAGCAATGGAAAAATTTGCTTATTTAAATTTATCTTATCCATCAGGATGTATATTAGCGAAGGCCACTCTTACAGACTGTATAGAAATGGATAGTACTATGAGGGAAAAATTACAAGAAGAGAATAAAATTGTTTATTCTAGGGTTATTTCAGATACTTCATGGAAGGGCTATGCTTTTAAGCTTGAAAATGTAGAAAAAGTTGTTCCTGTTTCAATAAAAGGACATCTTAGTTTATGGGATTATGATGAGAATATAGAGAGACTGTAATTTCTTTTCGTTCTTTTTCCTGCCTTTTTTCATATTGTTAATTAGGAGGTTTTCTACGAATTATCAAAGTAATAAACCTTATCCTGAGCCTCAAGTAGAGAGAAAAAACTTAGAGTATGCTAAACTTCTTTTAGAAGATTATGCAGGAAGAGATGGAGAAGATACGGCTATTCATCAATACTTATATCAACATTTATTAAAGGATAATGAATTGAGTGATTTTGCACTTGCTATGGAGCATATTGCGGAAGTAGAAATGTATCATTTAAGTTTACTAGGAAAGACAATCCGTCTATTGGGATTTCATCCTGTTTTTGGTGAATATTCTAGTAATAAAAATTTTATTTTTTGGAATAGTAGTTCTGTAAATTATACAAATGATCTATCTGAAATGATTTTGTCAGACATAAAAAAGAAGAAGATGCCATTCGCAGGTATAAGTATCATCGTTCTATTATTCAGGATCATTATATAAAGAGTCTTCTTACTCGTATTATAGAAGATGAAGAAATTCATTTAACTATTTTTTATTCTTTTTATAAACAGTATTGTAAATAAAGGTATGTTTTGTATTCTTTTTTTATAAAATAAATCATAATCATTTTTTGGATTTTTGTTTGACTATGAATATTGTAGAAATAATATTCATTTTTTTCGTTTTCAGATAAATAAAAATAAGGTATAATGAAGATAAGAATAGAGGTGGTTATTATAAAAGATAAATGGTATCAAAGGGAAATACATGATATTTGTAGAATTCTTTCTACAGATGAAAGGGGTCTTAGTTCAAAAGAAGCCGAGAAAAGATTGCTTAAAAATGGGAAAAATATTTTACCAAAAAAGAAAAAGGATAGTCTTTTAAAACTATTTTTTAGTGAATTTAAGGATCCAATACTTTTACTTTTATTTGTTGCTATTTTAGCTTCTTTATTTGTAGGAGAAGTTTTTGATGCAC
>JAAWCL010000222.1 GCA_022793235.1 Bacilli bacterium
GAAACTGGAACAGAACCAGCTTGCCTTTTGGAGGGAAGTGCTGTACAGGCTGAAAGAAGACTGGAAAAGGATAGGGGAAGCCATTCTGGGAATCAGGGAGGAGGCTGATTGGCAGCTGGAGACGGTGAAATGGACAGGCTCTGATTTCCATGACAAGGGGAAAGCGGTCATAGCCCTGGAAACGAATCAGGGGATTCGCTTTTTCTATAAGCCACACAGCCTGCACAACGAAATCTTTCTCCAGAGTCTGCTGCGGGAGATATGCGATGAGATTGGATTGGGATACCCGATGCTGCCTATATTGACAGGAATGGATTATGGATGGGTCAGGGAGGCGCCCTGTCAGGAATGCGGGGATATGGAGGGTGTCGCAGGCTTCTATAGACGGATAGGGGCGCTGGCCGCGGTGAGCTATGTATTGGGGATTGGCGACCTGCATTATGAGAACCTGATTGCCTGGGGAGAATATCCGATTATCATAGATGCCGAGACGATGTTCCAGAATATGGGAAGCCTGTACGAGTGGTCTGCAGACCGCAGGGATTTCTACTCGGCGCTGAGCAGCGGGCTGTTCCCGGGAGGCGGTGTGGATAAGGGCATGGCTGCTGTCACGGGCGGGCAGGGGACGGCACAGGGAAAGGTCCCTGTCATCCTGTATGAGGGAAGTTCCAGGATGCAGATAGGGTATCGTGTCCCGGAAGTCAGGCGGGGCAAGAACCGCGTCCGGTATCGAGGGGAGGAAATGGATTATTGCGGATATGGAGAGGAGATTGCGGAGGGATTTCATGAGGCGTATGGATGGTTCCTGTGCCATGTGAAAGAGCTGTCAGGGAAAATATCGGAAGCGGCAGATATTCTGGACAGCAGATATGTAAGCGGGAATACGCAGTTCTTTGCAATGGCGGTATCTGCTTCCGCACATCCGGATTTGCTGGAGAAGCCCGGTGGAAGGGAAGAATATCTGAAAAAAATCTGCAGGGGGAGGAAATTAGCCAAGTGGGAGGTGGCTGCGATGGCGGATGGGGACGTGCCGCTGTTCCGCAGGAGGATTCAGGA
>JAAWCL010000223.1 GCA_022793235.1 Bacilli bacterium
AAAAGCTTTTCTGTTCTGTCTTGGAATGGACGGAAACCATCGTGGTGGCCATTATCGTTGTATCTGCCGTTTTTACCTTTCTGGTACGGATCATTACGGTAGATGGATCTTCCATGAAACCCAACTATCACAATGGAGATCGCGTACTGGTTTCGGGGCTTTCCGGGAGCGTTCAGCAGGGAGATGTTGTGATCGTTATCAATGCCCTGGACAAGCCTATTATTAAGAGAGTTGTTGCTACAGCGGGGCAGACCGTAGATTTTGACCCCGCGTTGGGAGAGGTCACCATCGACGGTACGCCTCTTTTTGGAGAAGCCTTTGGAATAGAAAATGGCATTACACTGCTTCCGGCCTATTCAGATGTTTTAGAATTTCCCCAAACAGTTCCCGAGGGCTGTGTTTTCGTTTTGGGAGACAATCGCGGAAACTCCACAGACAGCCGGTTTTCAGAGGTCGGAATGGTGGACACCCGCAATATTTTGGGAAAGGTGATCTTTAATCTTTATCCTTTTTCCCAGGCGGGAGTCGTAAAATAGGGAGGCGCTATGAGCGAGGTGCAGTCCGTTCAGTGGTTTCCGGGGCACATGGCCAAGACACGCCGGAAAATCACCGAGGATTTAAAAAAAGTAGACATCGTGGCGGAAATTTTGGATGCCCGGATCCCGCAAAGCAGTACTAACCCTGTTTTGCGGGATATCATTCAGGCAAAGCCTAGGATCGTTTTGCTCAATAAAAGCGACATGGCCGATCCCGCCAAAACGGCATTGTGGATCGAAAAATATGCTGCTTTGAACATCAAGGCGGTTCCTTTGGACTGTAAAACGGGCAAGGGAATTCCCGCTTTTTATTCCGGAATTCGCGAGGCTCTTCAGGAGCGGATCGCCGCATGGGAGAAAAAGGGCATGACAGGCCGCCCGATCCGTGTGATGATCGTTGGGATCCCAAACGTTGGGAAATCCTCGCTGATCAACCGGCTTGTCGGAGCGCGGGGAAAGGCCGAAGTGCGGGATATGCCCGGTGTGACCCGGCAGAACCACTGGTTTACCGTGGGAAAGGGCTTTGAGCTTTTGGATACGCCCGGTGTGTTGTGGCCTAAATTTGAAGATCCTGTAGTGGGAGAGCATTTGGCCTTTACTGGAGCGGTGAAGGATGAGATCCTGGATC
>JAAWCL010000224.1 GCA_022793235.1 Bacilli bacterium
AATTCAAATGCCAATTTCACAAGAAATTGCAAAATTTATAATTGATTTTATGAAACAAAATAAAATAACTGCTTATAATGAGAAAACAGGAAAAGGAGCAATTCGCCATATTGTAGTAAAAGTAGGGCTTCATACAAACGAAGTAATGTGTGTGTTTGTAACAAATGAAAGAAAAATCCTAAAAGAGGAAAAATTGGTAGAAGAGCTAAGAAAGAGCTTCCCAGAAATCAAAACAATTGTGAAAAATATTAATCAAAAAAATACAAATGTAATTATGGGTTCTGAAAATGAAGTATTATATGGTAATGGTTACATACAAGATAAATTAGGAGATTTTGTATTTAATATTTCACCATTATCATTTTACCAGATAAATCCTATACAAACAGAAAAGCTATATAATTTAGCAATAGAAAAAGCAAACTTAAATAAAGATGATATTGTTTTAGATTTGTATTGTGGAATAGGAACAATAGGAAGTTTTGCATCACCATATGTAAAAAAAGTTTACGGAATAGAGATTGTAGACCAAGCGATTAAAGATGCAAAAGAAAATGCAAAATTAAATAAAATAAAAAATATAGAATTTTATTGTGGAGATGTAGAAGAAGTTTTAGAAAATGTTTTAGATAAAGAAAATATCGTACCTAAAGTTGTTTTTGTTGATCCACCAAGAAAAGGATTAGATAAACATACAATTCAAAACATACTAAATCTAAAACCAGAACGATTTATATATATTAGCTGTAATCCAGCAACATTAATGCGTGACTTGAAAGAATTTGAAGAAGATTATCAAATACAAGAAATACAGCCGCTAGACATGTTCCCGTTCACAAATCACGTAGAGACAATTGCGGTACTAAAGTTAAAGTGGTAGTAAAAGTAAGGAGATATAATATATGTTAGAGAAAAAGTTAAAAGTTGGAGATACAATAGGTGTTATTGCACCAGATAAAGCATTGAAAAGCACGGATAAAAAATACTTAAAAAATGCCACTAAATATTTTGAGAGTTTAGGATTAAAAGTAAAATATGGAAAATACTTATTTTCAGATGAAGAATATTGTGCAGGAACACCG
>JAAWCL010000225.1 GCA_022793235.1 Bacilli bacterium
ATACTGTTGATTACGTCGCTACCACTTCCTCCTATTTGCTCTGTCCATTCGATTTGTCCCTCTCTATTGTATTTGATAATTAGTCCATCATAACTACCTTTACTTGTTAGTGTTTCTCCATTGGACAGCATGACATTACTGCTAAAGCATCCTCCTACTATGTACCCTCCATCTGCGGTTTTTACTGTACTTGTAATTTGGTCATCACCATTTCCTCCTATCTGCTCTTCTTGCTTCACAACTATATTTGGAACTTCTACTTTTTCTATTTTTACTATTAGTCCATCATAATCACCTTTGCTTGTTAGTGTTTCTCCATTGGATAGGGTGATACTATTTTTGAAGCATCCTCCTGCTATGTACCCTCCATCTTCTGTTTCTGATATACTATTGATATAGTCGTAGTTATTTCCTACTATTTGCTCTGTCCATTCGATTTGTCCTTCTCTATTGTATTTGATTATTAGTCCATCAGAACCAGCTTTACTTGTTAGATTTTCTCTATTGGATAACGTAATACTACCTTCAAAGTATCCTCCTGCTATGTGCCCTCCATCTGCGGTTTCTGCTACACTTCTAATTTGGTCTACACCATCTTCTCCTATTTGCTCTGTCCATTCGATTTGTCCTTCTCTATTGTATTTGATTATTAGTCCATCAGAACTGCCTTTGCTTGTTAGCTTTTCTCCATTTGATAATGTGATTGTATAACCAAAATATCCTCCTGCTATATACCCTCCATCTACTGTTTCGGCTACACTTGTGATTACGTCAATACCATTTCCTCCTATTTGCTCTGTCCATTCGATTTGTCCTTCTCTATTGTATTTGATTATTAGTCCATCAGAACTGCCTTTGCTTGTTAGTTCTTCTCCATTTGATAACATAATAGTTCCATAAAACTCTCCTCCTGCTATATACCCTCCATCTATTGTTTCTTCTGCACTGGTGATTTTGTCATCACTCATTCCTCCTATTTGCTCTGTCCATTCAATTTGTCCCTCGCTATCATATTTGATAATTAGTCCATCTTCTCTACCTTTGTTTTCTAGCTTTTCTCCATTGGATAGGGTGATTGTACTACTATTAAAGTATCCTCCTGCTATGTACCCTCCATCTTCTGTTCCTGTTACGCTGGTAATATAATCATGTAGCCCTCCTCCTATTTGCTCTGTCCATTCGATTTGACC
>JAAWCL010000226.1 GCA_022793235.1 Bacilli bacterium
TATAAAAGAAGTATATTATTATTTCCATTATTAACAAATTATGAAACAGGAGGGATTATAGCTTCTCCTGAAATAGATGAAGATTTTACTAAATGTGGAAGATATGCATATTGCTGGCCAAGAGATGCAGTGTTTATTACAAAAGCGATGGATATTGTGAAAATGGAAAAGGAAACTGAAAAATTCTACAAATCATTCTGTAAGAAAACACAAAGTAAAAATGGAATGTGGGAGCAAAGGTTCTATACTGACGGCAAATTGGCGCCATCTTGGGGATATCAAATAGATGAAACAGCAAGTGTTATATATGGAGTGTATGAACATTATAAATATACAAAATCTGAAAAGTTTCTAAAAGATAACTTAAAGATGTGTGAAAAGGCAATAGATTTTTTGAAAAGATATGTAAAGGACTGGCTTGAAATTGAAGGAAAAGATGAAAGAGATAAAGATAAAGTACAAGAAGAAATTGAAGCAGCAGTGAACAGACAAGGACATAAATATCATGTTAGTTATGATTTATGGGAGATGAGTGAAGGGATTCACTTATATTCTTTGGCTAGCATATATTCAGCATTTAATTGTATCTTAGAAATATATAGAATTTTAGGTAAAAATGTATCAGAATTTGAAAATAATAGATTAAAAGAAGAAAAAGTACAAAAAAATGAAAGAGAAATAGAAAAAATACAAACAGAAATAAAGAAATATATAAATCAAAATTTATATGATGAAGAAAAGAAATCTTATGTAAGAAATACAGATGATAAGAAAATGGACATAAGTATATTAGGAGCAGTTACTCCATTTAATGTGTTTAAACCTAAAGAAAAGAAGGTTAGAAATACAGTAGAGAGAATTAACTTATCTTTAAGAACATATACAGGAGGATATCAAAGGTTTGAACAAGATCATTATATGAATGGAAATCCTTGGCCAATAGCTAATCTTTGGATGACTTTATATTACTTAGAAACAGGAGAGAAAAAGAAAGCAAAAGAAACATTTGATTTTGTTGTAAAAACAGCAGGAAAGCATTACTTTTTAGGAGAACAAGTAAATAATGAAACTCTAAAGCCTAATTGGGTGATAGGACTTGGGTGGTCACATGCGATGTTTATAATTGTATTGGAAAAGTTGTATGGAAAGAACTAATAAATATATAGAAATGAGGAATAATAGTTGTACAAAGATAAAAAATATCAGAAGTATTTGCTAAGATTTTCTTTTCCTATAATAGTAAGTGGTATTTTTATGACAATAGCAAACGTTGTAACAAATATAATAATTAGCTATATGGGGACAGATGAACTTTTAGCTAAAAATATATTCTCTAAATTTAATAGTTTGTATTTGGCATTTAATTCTGGCTTTGCATTAATATTTGCCAATTATTACTTTAAGTTTTTAACGCAAGAAGCTAAGAAAAGGAAAACTTTCAAACTAAGTATAATAGGAATAGGATTAATATCTATTAGCATAATGTTTATTTTTATACTGTTTAGAAAAAGTTTATTTAGTTTATATTATCAAGGAGAAAATGCTATTACAATTTTTTGCAATTATTCAATGATAAGAGCAATATGTTTTCCTATTATAGGGATTAATGCATTTTTAGACTATATACTTTCAGAAAATAATAGAAAAAGAATACTAGTAGGAAATGTTATAGCTCTTGTTATTGAAATTGTTTTGGTATGGATAGTTGTATTTAAAACCAACTTTGATATGCAAACAATTGCAATGATAGAGATATTTGCAAGGATGATAAAGCTAATAATATTTATATGGCCATATAAGAAATATTTAAAAGTAAAGGTTTCAGAGGAATTTAGATTTGAGAATATAAA
>JAAWCL010000227.1 GCA_022793235.1 Bacilli bacterium
CATTTAGGAGGATAAATGGAAATAAAAGAAATATTAAATAGTTTTAAGGAAAATGAAATAACAATAGAAGAAGCACAAAGAAGAATAGAGCTAAGTCAATATGAAGAATTAGAATATGCAAAAATAGATCATAATAGAAAAAAAAGAGTAGGAATAGGAGAAGTTGTTTTTTGCCAAGGAAAACCAAACGAGTTTTTAACTAAAATTTTTACTTCGATATATAAAGAAAATGAAGAGGTATTAGGAACTAGAGCAACAAAGGAACAATATGAACTATTAAAAAAGGTTATTCCTAATATAGAATATAACCATATAGCAAGAATTTTAAAAATAGAGAAAACAAAAGAAAGAATTGGAAATATTGCAATTTGTACAGCAGGAACAGCAGATATACCAATTGCAGAAGAAGCGGTAGAAACAGCAGAATTTTTCGGAAGTAAAGTAGAAAAAATATATGATGTAGGAGTTGCAGGAATACATAGGATACTATCTCAGAGGGAAAAATTAGAAAAAGCAAACTGTATAATAGTAATTGCAGGAATGGAAGGAGCACTTGCATCAGTTGTTGCAGGACTTGTAAAAGTACCTGTTATAGCAGTACCAACATCAATTGGATATGGTGCAAATTTTGGAGGAATTACACCACTATTAGGAATGCTAAACTCATGTAGTAATGGTGTAAGTGTAGTTAATATAGACAATGGATATGGTGCAGGATATGTTGCAAATCAAATTAATAAATTAGCAGAAAAAGGAAAATAAAGTTATGTTAAACAAGTTAAAGGAGAAATTAAAAAAACTAAAAAAAGTAGCTATAGCATATTCAGGACGGAATTGATTCTAGTTTTTTAGTATATGAAGCAAGAAAAGTGTTAGGAAAAGAAAATGCATTAGCAATAATAGCAAATGGATGTATGATGTCACAAAAAGACTATAAAGAAGCAATAGATTTTTTAATACAAAATGATGTTAAATATATAGAAATGTCATATAATCCATTAGAAATAGTACAATTTAAGGAAAATCGCAAAGATAGATGTTATTATTGCAAAAAAAGTTTAATGACTAATATA
>JAAWCL010000143.1 GCA_022793235.1 Bacilli bacterium
AGTCGGGAACCTGTATCTCAATAAACAGATTTCATTCCAGCAATTTTGAAAGGAGAACTATGCCAAAACCATTATTTACAAAGCTGATTGTCCAAGCGGCAGTCGGCTTTTTCTTCGTCTTGGTTGGATGTGTTTACGGCATCCATTCCAAGGATGATATTTTTATTATGCTGAGCCTTCTCATAGGACTTTGCAGCCTGATCCGTACCTGTAGTTTCTACCGTTTGATCCACAATGAAGCTTATCAGGTATTATCAGGAACTTGTATCAGGCAGACATCCATACCTTTCAAAAAAGACAGACAGATTGTACTTGTAGATGAAATCCAAAGAGAATACAGACTTACATTGGATAAGAATAGCGGGCTGCTTCCCGGCCATCACTATCGCTTCTACTTCCGACAGTCTGCTATACCTGATTCCAGTTATAAGAATTATTCTTCCGTAGATCTACTCGGATATGAGGAACTGCCTGTGATTACAAAAAATGATTAGAATACGTCAGCTAATTAAAATTTACGTTGTGTATCCATTAATTCATGGTATACTAAATATGAAAGCGATTATATAATAAGAACGGAGCATCTATCATGTGCCAAACTGTAAAAGATTATGTTGCAGAGAAAGTGCGACAGATTGAGATTCAGATGGCTTCAAATTGTTTAAAAAATGGCATACCTGTCGATATTGTAGCCAAATCGATCCCGTCCCTTTCTCATGAATTTATAGTGGGATTAAGTAAAAAAATTTTACCGCCAGACGATATTTAAAGATTATAAACTAAAGCTTTTATGAAAAAGCCGTGTCAGATTTCTAAATTTTGCATGGCTTTTTCATAATATACCTTTTGCTCTCTATTTATAAATAATATCATTATATAGCAACAATTACTGGCTTATGTTTTGCAAACGGCAGAAATTTATCAGCCAGGGCTTTATAGGTTTCTTTCTGAAGTTGATTCTTATATTCCTTTGGTGCAATCCTCATAATATTACTGATATAAAACATCTTTTTATCTCCATATAATTTTTAAAATTAATTATTTCGCTCTGACTTGATAGTGTATCATATTTTAACAAATAACAGAGAATTTCTCATGTTATACATAGCCATTCTTTATACTATCCGTTAATTATCTTATAAGAATATCCGACAAAATAGATTTAATTTGCTCATCGCTATATTCAGCATGCCGCAGTACGATAGCATAATTAATATGCTCAACAAGATGAACCGCATCAATCACCTTTTCATCTGGCCTATATTCCTGTTTGCCATGGGCTAACTCATTTCTCCACAGATTAGCCGCACATGCCAAAGTAGAAATATCATCCCCAAACCATTGTGAAAATATGGATTTCAAAGGACTCCAGTTTGAATAGCCTTCATACAATTTTATTATTTTTTCTTCAAGCGCTACTTGTGGTCTCAATGAATTTTTGAATCTCTTCGCTTTTTTCTTCTTTTTTCCCTTAGCCGTTTTGATATATCCATCAACAAGATCTTTAATATCATTATAAAATTCTACTGTGTCTTGCGAAGAGATTTCAGGCAACATAGTTCTCACATAATATTCAAATGTTGCTGTAATACTTAAACTTTGCTCTAAATCAATCAAATTTCTATATTTGAAAGACGAATGAATACTGCCTATGTCAATTATAGCAAGATCTTCCTCTTTCTCTCTAAAAAACAATTGAAATAATTCTTTAATTTTATCATAGAACAAACCGCCATTCGGTGTCTTCTCGACATTTTTTTCATTTTCTAAAGGTTCCAGATATTTTTGACTAAAAAATATTTTTTGATTAGTAGAACCTATCCGATTAACAACATTCCCTTTCCTAATAACTTTTTGCGGATAATTGCCAATAAGCATAGCATTTCTTAATCCAATATTTTGCCTATTGCAAACAAAAGCGAAAAAGTTTTTCACAGAAAAATACAAGTCGGTTAGATATTCCAAATCATCCGTCTCTGGGAATTTAAGTGTAACTTCTGATATTGTTTCGGCTATAGCCTTAACCTTTTTATGTGCATTCATCTTTACATCAAAAGATACAGATACTATAGTATCACAATATTTTATATCAAAACTATATACTGTTGCTTTAATTCTGGAAAAGGCAATTTCTTCTTCCGAAACTGTTACTCTGCCTGTAGATGGAATAAAATAATTTAACTCTGGAAATTGGAGCCTCATCTCAGTGTATTTACTATTTTCCTTATAATCTTCGATAAAATACTCAACAGCTCGCATCTGGCTAGGTAAAGATACATATTTTGTCTCCTTATCAATAATAGTCATACAATCATTTGAAAGTGGACTACTCAATTTGTAAAAATTCATTCCATTTGTCATCAATTGTTGACCAATAATCACATCCATCCCGTCTGGAATTGCAATAGTTTTATCCCCTATATAAACAGTGATTTTTTCTGTTTCCTGTTCATAACAAAATGTATAGATATTCTTGTCAATTATTGTATTTCCCACCATCGATTGGATCATAACATCACCTTTCAGAAATATGTTTACACTATATAAATACTTTTTCCAAATTCATAAGCCTCTTTCAAATGTTCTGTTTTCTCTATCTGCGGCTTGCCATTTGTATCTCCACAACCTCCGGCAAGAAGCATACCTTTATCATGAAATCCAATATAATTTACCAAAGTATACTTATAATAAGATACAGCCTGCTCGAATGTCCAGAAGAAATCGTCGGCTGAAGTCATTAACAGCGCGCAATCCCTGACAGGATATTTCTCATATCTGCCAAGCGGCGGGTTCAGGTCTTCTTCTGCAATACAGTAAAATCTTTCAATAAAAGCCTTGAGCTTAGATGAAATCGTCCAGAAATATAAAGGAGACGCAAAAACAATGCAGTCTGCACTTTTGATCTTAGGAATCATATCATTAAAAGAATCCTTTTGAATACAGGGTTTCCCGTATCGACAGGCATTACAGCCAAGGCAGCCTTTCACTTCATTCCTTAAAAGTGAAATTTTTTCTACAGAATGTCCGGCATCCTCTGCACCTCTTATAAAACTATCTACAAGTTGTGCCGTATTTCCATTTGCTCGGCCCCCTCCTTGTATCACAAGTATCTTCTTCATAAATAGATCTCCTCTCCTTAATCGCTATCCAGTACTATTTTATTATACC
>JAAWCL010000074.1 GCA_022793235.1 Bacilli bacterium
GGTACAGCCATATCCTATAAAGTAAATGATACAACTACTCAAGATTTTCATGTGTTAAAAGATAATGGAAATACTTTAACATTGATAACTAAAGATAATGTAACAGCAAGTAGATGGTCAACAACAGATCAAAATAATACGAATGCAGATGCTGCGAGAGAAGCTCTTGCTATAGCTACAAATGGATGGAATCAGGCAGCTAGGATGATTACAAAAGAGGAAGCTGAATCTTTAGGATGTAAGTTATATAATATGGATAATTATGAACATTCTTGTCCCAAATGGCTATATTATCATTCACTTGGTCATTGAACTGCTACTCAAAATGTTGATGCCTTAAATGATGCTTGGTTGGTTTATCCTACTGGGTTCTTAGGTAAAGATGTTGTCTATAATACAGGAAATAAGATACATGCTGTAATAGATATTAGAAAATAAACATCGTTTTCTATTAATATTAAATATGGTTAGTCTTTTTAAATAGATTAGCTATTTTCTTTTTTCTTTGATATAATTAGAGAGTAGTAGAAGGTGAATTAAAACTTTATCAAGTAAAGTAAAATTTTGATATTACAATTTGTCATCTCTTTTATAGTGATTGGAACGATTCATAAATGCTCATTTTATTTGGAATTTATTTTGGAGATATAGAATTAGGATAGGAATATTTGCTCATGGTCCTAATTTTGGTAGTTGTCATGCTTTATAGTATTATAGCTAAAGAAATCATTTATTTTTTATGGTGTTATATCTATTATGCTTAATACTATTTTTCCTTGGTCAGGTCATGGTGCCTCTTGGTGGCTGGGAACAAGTGCAGGGTTGTTTTATTTTAATGTTACTCATTTTACTTATACAGATCAAGGAAGTCGGTTGGTATATAACTATAATAAGAAAAATCTAGATTACTTTTTATTAGTAATTGATAATTTATTATAGAAATTCGTTATTCCTTTTACTTATTTCTTGTAGAAATAAGTTCTTTGGTATATAATAAATTTAGTGTAAAGGAGGAGTTATGAAGAAAAGAATTATCAGTGCCTTTATTATGTTACTTTTATTTTTACCATTATTGATATTGGGAGATAAATATTTTGCTATTTTTATGTCTATTTTGGCAGTACTTGGATTACATGAAATTATACAGTTAAAAAATAATAATAAAAATATTCCATCTTTAATGAAGTTTTTTTCCTATATTATAGTTGTTTTCTTAGTATTTTATAATGTAGACTCCATCGATTTCCATTATGTTTTGGATTATAAGATGATATGTGTAATTATTTTTTCATTTTTACTTCCTATAGTATTTATTAATGATAATCATACATACAATATAGATGATGCATTATATTTAATTGGTTCTACCTTGTTTATTGGTTATAGTTTTAACTTAATTACAGTTACTAGGAATTATGATTTTATGTATATTGTTTATTTGCTTTTAATATCGACGATGACAGATGTTTTTGCACTTATTACAGGTAAACTTATTGGTACTCATTTATTATGTCCTGATATAAGTCCTAATAAAACGGTGGAAGGGCTTATTGGTGGAACCTTTATGGGAGTCTTTATTGCTAGTAGTTTTTATCATATTTTTATAAATAGTAATTATGTAATTATTAATCTTGTGTTTTTAACTACATTTCTTTCATTAATAGGGCAGTTAGGAGATCTTGTATTTTCTATGATTAAGAGATATTATGGTAAGAAAGATTTTTCTAATATTATTCCTGGGCATGGTGGGATACTTGATCGTGTAGATAGTTTGATATTTGTAGTACTTGCATTTATATTTATTATAGATATTATTTAGGAGGATTTTATGAGTATAATAATAAATTTATTACTTTTTATAGTAATACTTGGGTGTATTGTTTTTATCCATGAGTTTGGTCATTTTACTTTTGCTAAATTAACAGGTGTTTATGTTTATGAATTTGCTCTTGGTATGGGACCAAAATTATTTAGCTATAAGCCAAAAAATAGTGAAACAGTTTATTCTATTCGAGCTGTACCATTAGGAGGTTTCTGTTCTCTTGCAGGAGAGGATATCGAAAATGATGAGAAAGAAGTACCAAAAGATAGATTACTGCAATCTAAGAAAGCATGGCAGAGATTTTTAATTATGTTTATGGGTCCTGGATTTAATTTTATTTCAGCATTTATATTATTGTTTATGATTGGTCTTATATGGGGAAGTCCTATTTCTACTCCGAAAATATCTGATGTTACAAAAAATTATCCAGCCTATGAAGTAGGTCTTGAAAAAGGAGATATTGTAACAGAACTTAATGGTCATAAAATTAAAACGATGGATGATTTAAGCCTTTATTTAACTTTAGCTCCACATAATAAAGATTCTAAAATTAAGGTGGAGAAGGAAAGTGGGGAAGTAAAAGAATATTCTTTACTTCCTAAAAAGGAAGTTACTAAAGTAAAAGGTAAAGAACAAACTACATATCGATATGGTATTGAGTTAAAGACAGAAAAAGAATATGGATTTATTTCTGCTTGTAAATATATGGTTGTTAAGACAGGATCTTTATTTAAGCAAATGGGAATTACTGTTATGTATTTATTCACGGGTGGAGTAAAATTAAATCAGTTAAGTGGTCCTGTTGGAATTTATTCTATTGTGGGTGAACAGGCTAAAAGTGGTCTTTCAAGTATTATTTATTTAATTGCTTATTTAAGTATTAATGTAGGATTTTTAAATTTGCTTCCTATACCTGCCTTTGATGGAGGACATATTTTGTTCATTATAATAGAAAAAATTAAAGGTAGTCCTGTTTCACCAGAACTAGAAAATAAAATACATGCTATAGGTTTATACCTTTTGCTTGCTCTTATGCTTTTTATTACAGTAAATGATGTATTAAGGTTATTTAAGTAAAATAAAAAATGTAACAAATTTGTTGCTTTTTTGTTGTTTATTCTTTGTAGTTATAGGTTGATTTTATTCTACCATTTTTTAATAAGATTAGGTTATCTATGTTTTTCATTATTTCTTTATTGTGTGTAACAATTATGATTGTATATTCTTTTTTTAACTCTTGTAGTAGCTTTATTATGTTTTTTGTAGTTATTGGATCAAGGGATGATGTTACTTCATCTAATAGAATTATTTTGGCGGGTGTTAAGAGTGCTCTTGCAAGGGTAAGAAGTTGTTTTTGTCCACCACTTAAATTTATTGTATTTTCTTTTAAAATGGTATTATATTTTTCGGGTAGGGTCATAATGAAATTGTGAATTCCTACTTTTTTACAGGTTTCTATTTGTTTTTTTTCATCTTCATTAATTAAAGATAGATTTTCTTTTATACTCATATTAAATAGGAATGTTTTTTGATTTACTACTGTTATTATTTTATTTCTATTTTCTATTTCATAGTCATATAGATTATTTTTATCTACTGTTATTTCACCTTTATCTATTTTATAGAATCCTAGTAATAAATTTAAAATCGTTGTTTTTCCTGCTCCTGTTTCTCCTATAATGGCTGTTATTTGATTTTTTTTTGCTATAAAGGAAACGTTTTCTAGTATATTTTTGTTTTCATATTTGAAATAAACATTTTTAAATTCAATTGTTCCTTCTCTACATTTTATATTTTGGTTTCTTTTTTTATCTTTTGTTTCTTTTTTGTAGTTGATTATTTCTATTATTCTATACATCGATATAGACTTTTCAATTAATGATCTATTATAATTCATAACTTCTTCTATTGTTGTTTTAAATTTTTCATAATAAGATATAAGTACTAAAAATATAGTAAGGGTTATTATTTTTTCTTTTACTAATTTTAGTAAAAAAGCGTATAAAATTATTTTTCCAAATTTTATGATTAGTGTGATTAAGGTTTTTTGTGTAAAATAATATTTTCGTTTTAAGTAATAATTTTTTCCCCAATTTTTTCTGAAATCTTTAAATCTTTTATTTAATTTTTCTCCCATATTATAACTTTTTACATCTTTTAATCCAGTTAATACTTGAGATGTAAGAGATGTCAATTCATCTGCATATTTTCTTTGTTTTTTAGAATGATTAGCACTTTTTTTGTTACAGGAATAAGAGTAATATGTATAAATGGTATTTATTATTAGAACATATATACCTAAGAATATATTTTGTTTTAAAAATATGCATAATATAATTATTAATTTTATTAAACCTATTATAATGTCAAATATATCTGAAGAGATTTCTGAGATGTTAATAATATCTATATTACTGGAATTGATAATTTTACCAGAAGATAATTTTTTTCCAAATTCTTCATCTAATTGATAGATGCTGTTTATTATTCTTTGATGAATATTTATATAGGTATTTTTAAAAAATATAGCGTAATAATGATAAATACCATAAGAAAATAATTCATGTAGTAAATAAGAGATGGAGAGTAGACTTATTACTTTTAATGTTTCTTTATATAAATCTTTGGTAATATATTCTATAATTAGAGATGTAAATATTGGAATTATTAAATTTATAGTCATTGATATTATGTAGCATATGATGAAAAGGATTAGATATTTATTTTTAATACTTATTAGCTTAAAGTAGTCTTTTCCTATTTTTATACTTTCCTTCAACATTTTTCTTCACCTATTTTTAGTTTAAAATAATTTTTTTACGACTTCTTCTCTTTTTTTATATGAAAAATGTGAAGTTAATTAATAGAAATATAAATATAACAGTGATCTCCTTCATAATATTCAAAGTTCGTATTTTTTCCTTCTTTAAATGCAGTAGAAGAAAACCATTGTCTATCAATTCTTTCTTCTAGATTAATAATTTCTTTTTGTTCTCTTGAATTTAATTTAAATACAACATATTTTCCTTTTTGTATTGTGTATTTTGTTAGATAATCATATTTTATTTTTGAACCAACATAGTAATGATATTGATGTGCCTTTTTTTCGCATATTCCATACATTCCTATTGTATTAAATTTTTTATATTCCTCTTTTACTTGTATATTTTTATATAATTTTCTTATTTTATATATTAGGTTTTCATGGTCATCAGAAGTAATATGGTAGCAGAAAAGATTTATTTTTTCTATATTTTGTATCTCAAATGAAAAGTGATTTACATTTTTTTCTAAATTTTTGAAATCAATGATAGGTATAATTTGATAGATTTGTTTTTTCTTTCTTGCATCAGTAGGAGTTGTATTAAATAACTTTTTAAAGGCTCGATTAAATGAGGAGACTGAACTGTATTGATATTTTATAGCAATATCAATTATTTTTGTATTTTCCTTTTTTATTTCTTCTAAAGCCTTACTTAATCTTCTTTTTTTTATATATTCTGTTAGGGTCATTCCTGTTAAAAATATAAATATTCTATCAAATATGAATTCATTTAGTCCAACTATTTTACTTATTTCTTTTAAATCTATTTTTTCTTCTAAATTTTTTTCAATATATTTTATAGTTTCATTTAAATTTGTATAGTCCATGCTTTGCTACTCCTTTTTCTTTATTTTACTAGATGTTTACAGTAAAGTCTATCTTTGATGTATGTATTCCTTTTTGTTTTTATGTCAAATGTGGAAAAATATATTTTCATTTTTTAGAATATAGTTTATAATAAAATACAGAATAGGAAGGTTGGTAACAATGAATATTGTTTTTAGTTTGTGTGATGGAAAGTTGGCTAGTTTATCTCCTATATATATAGCAATTATTGTAATTATGATTTTATCATTTATTACAGGTCTTATTCTTACTTATAATGAAAAAAATAATAAGAAAGAAAATTCCTTTGTTTCTAGTAATGATCAAATAAATCCTGTTAGTAGTTCTTTAGTTACGACTTCTAGTGATGTGAATCATTTTAATGTGGTGAGTACTATTTCTAATGATGATTCCTTTATTGATCATACTATTCGGATAGAAACACTTAGTGAGGTTTCAACAGCAAATGTTACAGATCCTTTACCTAAAATAGATATTCTTTCTACTGATGATGCTTCTGCAAGGGATCAGGATGTTACTATTACATATATGGAATAGGAGAGTATACTTATGAATTTTATTAAAAATATACTTCTTTTTCCATATACTATTATAAAAATTATGTGGAAGGGGTTTTATTTTTTATTGTCTCAGACTACTTTAGGATTTTATTCGTATTTTGTTTATTTTTTTACTTTTTTGAAGCATATTTTTAAGAAAAGCACTCTTTTTTCTCGATTTGTTACACATTTTGAGATGAGGAAAAGTCAACCTGAGATATTTTTAGTTTTTATTTTTATGGTTAATATTTGTTTATCACTTTATAACTTTGTGATTACAAATGTGGATTTAAAAAATAATAGATTGACTAATAGAAATAATGAGATAGAGAAAAAAGAATCTTTTGTAAATCTTTATAAAAAGTATGGTTATTATTCTTCTTCTGATATTAATATAAAAGAATTAAAAAATACAAATAGTGATACAGTAGCTTGGTTGAAAGTCAATAATACAAATATTAATTATCCTGTTGTGAAGAGTAATGATAATAAATATTATTCAGAACATTCTTTTGATAAGACAGCTAGTTCTGATGGTTGGATTTATATGGATTATCGAAATAATTCTGTGGATTTATCTTTTAATACTATTATTTATGGTAAGGAACTTGAAGATCAAGAAGGATTTGGAGATATGGATTATATTTTTAGTGATGCCTATTTGAAAAATTCGGATAAAATTATTCAGTTTATTACACATAATAGTGCTTATCAATTTAAAGTTTTTTCTGCTTATGTTACAGATAATGCTGGATATATTGTTCCAGAGTTTGATCATGTAAAAAGTTATGGTAATTTTTTAAGGGCTATTCATACAAAAAGTATTAAGGACTTTAATATAGGAGTTGAGGAACATGATAAAATCTTATCTTTAGTAACTGTAGGGGATAAGAATCAAGTTAAGGTTGTCCATGCAAAGCTTATTTCATAATTTTATATTGATAAAACAAAAAAAGAGTTATGTTGAAATTATTTGATTTCTTTTAACTCTTTTTTTCTTCTTTTATCCTAGGATAGGGTTCTTTTTTATTTGTTAGTCCAATTATATAATCAATAGAAGTATCATAAAATTCGGCTAGTGTTTTTAAGTGGTATATTGGCATGTACCTAAGTCCAGTTTCATATCTTGAATATTGTACTTGAGATGTTTTTAGTAGTTTTGCAATATCTATTTGTAGTAAATCTTTATCTTCTCTTAAATCTTTCAATCTATATGGAAGTAAAACCCCAGTCTCTTATGAAGTCACAGCAGAAAAAGATGGGAACTCAACACTTGGTGATAGTGATGTCAGAATCTATTTAGAGAAGAGTTCTGATGGAACCAGTTATCAAGCTGTATCAGAGCCAAGTAGTTATGTAGCAATGGGGAATGCAGATGAATTTGGAGCAAAGGAGACCGAGATGCTTCTAGATAGAGGAAATACAACCGATACAGTAACCTATAACTATAGACTAAGAATGTGGGTAGGAAGTAATTATCAAGTAAGTGGAGAAGAGAAACACTTTACATTAAAAGTGAATGTATATGGAAATGATGGTGTAAATGTAGAAGTAAATGGAGTAGAACTAGATAAGAGTAGTGCAACAGTGAAACTAACAAACTCTTTACAATTAAATGCTACCATGACACCTGCTTTTACAACAGGAGATAGAAATCTTACTTGGACAAGTAGTGATCCAAGAATTGCCACAGTTACCAATACAGGACTTGTTGAGACAAAAGGAATAGGAACAACTACAATTACTGCTACTGCATCAAATGGAAAGAGTGCTTCAGCAAATATCAAGGTAGAAGTAGACAATCCCAATATAACAGGAGCTTATACCTATAATGAGATAACCTGTCCAACAGGAAGAGAAGAGACATGTCAACCTACTACTTGTTTAGTAAATGAAACTTGTCCTGCTGGTACAGTAATCAGTTATAAAGTAAATGATACAACGACTCATGATTTTCATGTATTAAAAGATAATGGCAGTATATTAACATTAATTTCAAATAATAATATAGCTGAAAATATAAGATGGTCTAGTACAAATAGTAATGATACGAATGCAGATGCTGCGAGAGAAGCTCTTGCTACAGCTACAAATGGATGGAATCAGGCAGCTAGGATGATTACAAAAGAGGAAGCAGAATCTATAGGTTGTTCTATGTCAGGTAATTGTCCTGTGTGGTTAGGGTCTAAAAGTTGTTGGACTTCAACTTCGGATAGTAGTAATACCATTTATGCTTGGGCATTAGGTACTCGTGGTTATACGATACATCAAGAAGGTGTAGGAAATGTATATGGTATGCGTGCAGTTATAGATGTTAGTAAATAAAATTGATATATATATATATAGTTCTTCCTATTAATATTAAGTATAGTTAATTCATTTGAATGGATTAGCTCTTTTTTTTCTTAAATATAATAAAAGAGTAGTATAGTGTGACTTAAAACTTTATCAAATAAAGTAAAAATGTTTAATACTACATGATAGAAGTATCTTTTATGGTGATTATTGTTACTTTGTTAATTTGAATTTATCTTGGACTGCTCATGGTGGACAATGGATGAATGACTTTATAGCTGGCTCTTTTTCTTTTGGTTATACTCCAGGAGATAATTATTCTAATGATGGAAGTCGGTTCGAGTAAAAATACTAAAATATAAAGGTTAATTATACTACTCTATAAAAGTAGTAAATAAAAATGTTTTAGAAAAGTCTAATACAGTTATGTGGTCATATTATATATTTTATAAAATTCTATACTAAATGACCTTATTTCATTTTAATTTTAAGCATATTATAAAATTGTAATGAGGGAATCATATTATTTTTTTTTGTGTAATTTTAATACCACTTATTTATACAATTCTTAAACTCATCTTAAATTTTATTATCTGCAAATTTGGGAAATTTTCTTATAATGGATTATCAGTAGCAGGCTTTAAATATGACCCTTATGAGGATATATTTTATTCTACAAAGGGAGCTTGGCAAAAAAATTTTGGTTATGGACATATTTATGATGTAACAGCACCAATTTTTAGAATGATTATTGATACAGAACCAGTCCATTTTTCTTATAATAATAAAAATTGGCTCATTACTTTTTGGAAAGGACAATATGGTATCACAACAGGAGCAGAAATTGGTATTTATTGTACAAAAGAAAAAAAAGTAACAAAGAATACAATATATTTGCAAGTAGAAGATTCTGAAATGCTAGATATGAGTTTTATTCTATCTAAAAAAGGTAAAAAAATCATCCAAATAAGTGCTAGACATTGGTGGCTTGCCGCTTTCAAACTGGGTATGTTTAGTAAACCAAGAGACTTATCTATGTCTATAACGATTACATTTAAAGATAAAGAAATGTTAGAAAGTTTTTTAAAAGCCTTTAAAAAAATAGGATATAAAGAAAAAGAGTACAAAATAATAGATAATACATTCATTTTCAATTATAAAAAGCCACGTACTAGAAAGGTTTGGACCAGAAGTCTAATAGGAGACTTTATAATACAATCCTTAAATAAAAGAAATGTAAGACTTTACAATAAATACTTAAGTGATGCGATAGAAGATAATACACAACAAACAGATAAAAAAGTAATTATGGTGAAAAATCTAGTCCCTAATATATTAAAAAGCTATGAAGATGAGGATGTAAAAAATAAAAACAATGAAAATCAAAAAGTCAAAAAAATAGAAAAAATGATAAATAAGAACAATGTAATTCTTCTAAATGATGATATTTATTCTAACTTAAGGGATGAATATGAATAAAAAATTAAATCATATTCTAAAAAGGTCCAATCATTTAAAGATAGATAAGAACTCCAAACTAGTGATCATGAGTGATTGTCATAGAGGTATAGGTAATAATTATGATAATTTTTTAAAAAATGAAAATATATACCAAGCAGCTCTAACTTACTATTTTGAAAAAGGATTTACCTATATAGAACTAGGAGATGGAGATGATATGTGGGAAGTAAAAAATTATGAAGACATAATAGAAGAACACTTAGATAGCTTTAAAATATTAAAAAAATTTCATAGAGTTGGACGTTTGATTATGATTTATGGAAATCATGATAAATGTAAAGAAAATTTATCTATTTTAAAAGACTATTTCTATAAATATCATAATAAGATTACAAAAACAGAAGAAGAACTATTAAATCATTTATATGTAAATGAATCACTTGTGCTTACCTATGAAGATCGTGAGATTTTCCTTATTCATGGACATCAAGTTGACCTATTGAATAGTACATTTTGGAGGCTTTCCAGATTTTTAGTCCGTCATATTTGGAGAAATCTAGAATATATTGGAATAAAAGATCCAACAAATGCAGCTAAAAATTATTCAGTAACAAGAAAAGTAGAAAAAAGATTAAAAAAGTGGAGTATAGATAACAATAAAATATTAATTACAGGTCATACACACAGGCCTATATTTCCCAAAATAGGAGATAGTCTATACTTTAATGATGGATCTTGTATTCATCCTAATGGAATAACTTGTATCGAAATAGAAAATGGAAAAATTACTTTAGTTAGATGGATGTTTTCTCTTTGTGAAAATAAATTTATCTGTGTAGGTAGAAGGAGAATTGCAGGAGCAGAATCGATACTTAATTTCTTTTAATAAAAAAAGCTTAACATATGAAACTAAATTTTCTAAAAAACTTGATATTTTATACTATTATCCATATAATAATATAAACAGTATTTATGATAAAAAAGGAGGAATAAAATATGAAAAAAAATCTGCTATCAGGGTTACTAGTTATAGGATTAATAACAATAAGCATAAATCAAGTCTCTGCCCAATCTATATATCATTCAAAAGCTGAAATTTTATCTGAATTAACAGGAAACACAACAGAAGAGATCTATAAAGAAAGAGAAAATGCTAAGACTTATGGAGAAATCGCTAAAGAAGAGGATGTACTAGAAGAATTTAAAGAAAAAAACTTAGAGAATACAAGAAAATACTTAGAAGAGAAAACCATAAAAGGAGAGATAACAGAAGAAGAATCAACACAAATAATGGAAAATATAGAAGAATATCATCAAAACTGTGATGGCACAGGAAATGGAAGACACCACAATAATAGACACAATAATAATGAACATGATCACCAAAACTATAATTATGGAAGACATGGTAGAAGATAGGATAAAAGAAGTAAGAGAGTTTTTAAAATGTAACCTATAAAGTGGACTTTCAAAAAAAAGAGAGACCCACTTTATGGGTTTTTATTATGTCTTGATGTATAATATAAGAAAGTTGGTGATAATTATGTCAAAAATAATATTTACAGATGCTCAAGTAAAA
>JAAWCL010000228.1 GCA_022793235.1 Bacilli bacterium
CTACAATGGCATTAGGAATGGGGCAAGGAGCAGAAATGCTCCAACCTTTAGGAATAGTGACAATAGGTGGACTTGTATATGCGACAATATTAACCTTGTATCTTGTACCAGCATTATATATGATGATGAATAGAGATAAAATGACAAAGAAAAATAAGTAGAAAACATAAATATGGACCTCTTAGGTTTTAAACTAAGAGGTCCATTTCTACTACAATACCGAGCAAGTAATGGGAACTTTCAGACCAGTGATTTCCTCGGTCTGTGGATCATAAGTGATTCCTTCAGGCCAAGAGAGTCGTTCAGGCCATTGCCCCAAAAAAATCGTGTTCGGACTGCTGTGTCTTGATGTTATAACTACACCAGGATTCAGCTCCTTTAATTTCCGTACCAGATTATCTACTGTTGTTATTTTTGCCATTCATTCGTCCTCCTTAAATTATTATCAAGACGATACTACTTAAATACTTGATGCATTTGTATTATAACATGTTTTTATACTATATGTAAAGTTTTAAGTAGCTAATAAAATTCGCGTATCTTTTTTATTTTACTAAAATTAATAAAATTGCTTGACATTCAGTAAAAAAGACAATATAATAAACAAAGAAACAAAGAAAATTTGTAATAAGATATTAAAAATGAAATATAATAATAGGAGAATGAAAATGGAATTAATTAAAATGGAGAAGATGAGTGTGAAACCAAAAAGAATTTCTGTGTCAGAAAAAAGACAAATAACAATACCAATGGAATATTATAAAGCATTAGGAATTGAAAATGAAGTAGAATGCATTATGAAAAATAATTGTATTGTTATAAGAGCGGTTAAGCAAGATGACAATGAAATATCAGAACGAATTTTACAAGATATTATAAAAGAAGGTTATAAACAAGAAGATATATTAAAAGAATTTAGAAAAAGAAAAGCAAAAGTTAGACCAGCAATAGAACAAATGATGTTAGAAGCAGACAAGGTTGCGGAAGAAGAGGAAAATTATACAGTATTAGAAGATTTATTTTCAGAAGAGGATTA
>JAAWCL010000075.1 GCA_022793235.1 Bacilli bacterium
AGGAATGTAAATCTTTTTATATCATTTATACATCAAATTTTTTTTGAAAATATAAATACAATCGATAAAAACAAGTAAGTAAAAACCAAAAAAGAAATATAAAATTACTTACCTGAACAAAAGATAAAACAACATCACTTTGATAAATACTATAATCAAGTGTAAGTTCCATCTTTTTACTAATAATAAAACTCATTAACCCTAAAAATAAAGTAAAGTAAATGCATAAAAAGATATAATTTATAACTCTTTTTACAACAGACATCTTCTCACAAAAAAGTGTATAAATAAGAACAAAGACTACTATAACTGTCATAATATAATAAAAAGAAAGAGATGGAAAATAATAATAATTCATAATATACTTAAAAAAAGCATTTACACTATCTATAACATAATTAGAAAAACCACCACTAATAAACAATAAAATCAAAAGAAGAAATATAGGTATAGCAAGTTTTACAAGAAAAGACTTACTTTTAATATTAAAAAGAGAAAATAAAAACAGAATAAGACCTATAAAAAACATTTCTATACCCAAAAATGATGAAAAAAAGTATTGTATTATCACAACAAATTTAGAAAAAAAATCCAAATCCATAAAAAACCTCCTACACCATTTCAAATATATAAATGGATTGTGCAAAATCATTATCCTTAGTACACGTAATTAAAGTAAGACCTTTAATTTGATAATTTGGCCTATGAATCGCAACAACTCCTGTTTTTTCCTGTTCTTCTATCTTAACAAGTTGATATTTATATTTGATACCACCATATGTAACATAAGCAAAATCACCTATATTTAACTTATAAAGATAGGCAAAAAAAGATATATAAGCATCACCAGAATGAGCAACTAAAATAAAATTACCATTCTCTACATCTGGAAAATCTGCATTATAAGAAACCATAATATTATAACGAATATCATTATATTTAGACTCTTTACTTAAAAATCCCCTCTTAAGTCTTATCTTAGGTATTTCTAAATAACCTATATAATCATATTTAAAAGTATTTTGATTAGAAGTAGTAGTATTACTATTATTATTAGAACTGCTAGTAGTATTCTCCTCTAAAGAACTATCATCTACATTTGTTACATCCTCAGCATCCATAACCTGATTATTATGAATAGGAGAATTTTCTATAAAACTAAGACGAACCTTTTCAAAAATCTCTTCTTTCAAAAAAAGAAAATGTCCTGAGAGCAAAAATCCAAAACCAACAAATATAAGGAAAGAGCCAAAAATAAGAATTTGACTCTTTTTTAGTTTAAGCACCTTTTTCATTATTTTGATTTATTTCCTCTAGTCGTAACATAAATGACACCTGCACCTATGACTAAAATCATCGCACCTATAATATAAAGATATAATGGTATATTAGCAGCTGTATTTGGAACATCTGTTGTTGGTGTATTTTTCATTTCTACTTTTGTTATAGTCCCATCATCTTTAACAGTAAATGGAACAGATTCCTTGTTAAGTTCATATCCATCTGGAGAAGTAATCTCTGTTAACTGATAATCTCCAGCACCTAAATTTACATAATGTTTATTTCCATCAGTCGTCCATCTTGCAATCTCAGCACCGCTTGCATCAGTAATCACAAGTACCGCCCCTACTACAGGTTTACCATTTGTAATATCTGATTTACTAAACTCAGTAAGTAAAATATTTAAAGGAACATTAGCAAGAACAGATGTATTTGTAAAAGTCGTAATGATAGGTCTTTGTTCAGTCCCCACACCACTAGTAGGAGTATAAGCATAAACAACATCAGTAAGGAAAGAAGCTGAGATAGAAAAATAAGTATCTAATCGATCTATACTTCCCAATTTATCAATTGGAATTCGAAGTTTAAAATTAACACCTTTTCCAAAAGTGTTCATGGAAGTACCACTAATATCTGTAACAAAAGCACCAGCTTTATTTTCACCAGAAATATTTACAGTATAACTTTTAAAATTATCATTATCATTACTACCAACAACAATTTCACTACTCTCTAAATACTTTCCATCCTCAACAACTGTAAAAGAAATATTCTTTGTATCTACAGAAACAGCAGGACTAAGTTGATGTTTTGAATTATAAGACACAGCAGAATTTGCAAGATAAACAACTGATTTGGCATAACCATCACTGCCAGAACTTAAAGTAGTAATTTTATTAAACTCTTCAGTTGTAAGATTGCTCTTCCCATTTGTATCTTTAATTCCCATCAAATCCAAATAATACCAAATCGCATACTGAGCAATATATTTTTTACAATTATCATCAGTACCACAAATCGCAGTATAAGTAGAAGATGGATTTTGTGGATAAGAATTATTTAAAATAAAGGCAAGTCCTGGTGCGTAATTAGAAGACATCTTTTCAGGATTACTATATGTAGCAGAACCACTAACACCTATCTGCTTTTCAATACAATACATATCATAAGTCTTAGCACCATCTGTAGCCTTAAAATCAAATGTCAAAGGAAGAGAATTATCCCCTGCCATATAAGACCATATTTCTTTTGTACCTCCAGCATTAGTAAGCAATCTACCATTAAAAGTAAGTGTACTAGGTGGTGCATCGGTAGGAGCTGCATAACTTACTCCCATATCATTTGTAATCATAAACATAGTAAACATAAAACAAACAACAGTAAAAGCAAGAACTATACTAGCACTAGACTGCTTATCCATTTTGACATCACGAAAACTACTTTTTTTATTGTTTTTAGAACTCATCACATTCACCTTACCTTATCATATCATAAGGTTAGTATAACATAAAAAAAAAGAAAGTAAAATAAAATTAAATGAATTTTAAAGAAAACTATTGAATATCAAAAATAGTATCTTTCACTTTAAACTTATTTTTACGATTAATATACAATGTCATAAGTAAATCTCCTATATCAACTCTCTCACCAACATTTTTCTCTATAAAAATACCTACACTATGATCAATAATATCATCTTGAGTAAGTCTTCCTGCCCCTAAACACAAGCTAAGCTTACCTATTTCTAAAGCATCAATTCCTTTTATAACTCCACTTTTCTTGCTAAAAACTTCAAACTTATCTAAACTAACTGTTGCACTATTAATATCTCCACCTTGGTTTTTAACAAGTTGTACAAATTTTTTATAAGCTTCATCATTATGTAAAACTTCTATCACCAATTTTTCAGCAGAAGAAACAGAAATTTTCTTGGCCATACTTACCATATGGCTAGCAAGTTCAACACATAAATCATATAAAGCCCCTTTACTAACTCCCCGTAAAACATCAACAGCCTCAACAAGCTCAATACTATTTCCTACACAACTACCTAATGGAGTATTCATATCTGTCATAACATAACGAACTTCTCTCCCATATTTCTCACCAATTTCAACCATCAAGTCCCCAAGACTTTTTGCATCATCTATTGTAGAGATCAAAGCCCCTTTGCCATACTTTACATCAAGAAGTATCTTATCTGCACCACCTGCAATTTTCTTGCTCATAATACTAATCGCAATTAAAGGAATAGAAGAAGTCGTTCCCGTAATATCTCGTAAAGCATAAATAGCTCGATCAAGAGGAACCAAATCAGCAGTTTGACCAGTAATAACAATACCAATCTTACTCACTGCATCATGAATTTCTTGATTACTAAGATCTGTCCGAAAACCTTTAATGGATTCCAATTTATCAATAGTACCCCCAGTATAGCCAAGACCTCTACCACTCATTTTAATAACAGGAATACCAAGACTAGCCACAACAGGGGCTACTACAAGAGTTGTCTTATCTCCAATTCCACCAGTAGAATGTTTATCAACCTTAATACCCGAAAGATCACTAAAATCTAAAACTTCCCCACTTTTAATAAAAATATCTGTAAGATCAAAAACTTCTCTTCTACTTAATCCATGAATACATATAGCCATCAAAAGACTACTCATCTGACAAGACTCAACAATACCCTTAAGATACCCCATAAAAATAAATTCTAACTCTTTTTTAGTCAAACTATTCCCCAATCGTTTCTTATCCAAAATATCCTTTATCATATGCCCATCTCCTATTCTTTCTATCTAGTATAAGAATAGCAAAAAAAAAGAAGAAAAAACAGTCTTGACCTAAAAATTATACAATTATATACAAATAAAAAAACTATAAAATCTATAGTTTTACTTAAGTTTCTTATTCACTCTTTCTACAAATCGTTTAGGATCTTTAATAAGCTCTTCATAAAGTCTAGGATAACGCCTAAATTCTAAAATCCCCTCTACTTCTTCATGAGAAATTGCACTACCATACTGACTATTACTATCCCCTACTTCATAATAATCATTCCCAACCAAAGAATCAAAACGAACTTCTAAAGCATTAGCAAGCAAACGCAAAGTATGAATAGGAGGGGTCTTTTTCCCACTTTCATAATAACTAATAGAAGATTTACTAACAGAAACTTTTTGAGCCAGTTCTGCTTGAGTAAATCCTCTTTCCTTTCTAAGTTCTTTTATCCTAACACCAAGTAGCATATACTAACCACATCCATAAAACGATTATAGGAATTAGTTATTGAAATTTGTCGAAAGTTGACCAAAAGTCAACGATCTAATTTTCCTCTTGAATAACTTCGTTAGAGCTACCTTTTTTATTAGATAAAAAAGTAACTTTTTCAACGATAATCTGAATATCATTTCGAATAACCTTACCATCTTCTTCTATTAGTTTGGATTGTATACGTCCCTTTATACCTAGAATATCGCTTTTTTTACAATAGTTAGAAGTATTCAAAGCAGCCTGATCCCAAAGAGTACAATCAAAAAAATCAGTATCATAAAGACCATCACGATTTTTGAAACTTCTAGGAACAGCAAGTGTTAATGTAGCAAGCTTTTTACCACTTTCACTTTCATGAACTTGAATATCACGAACAAGTCTTCCAACAAGTATAATTTGATTAAGCATAACTTCCTCCTTTCCATGGAGCTATCTTAAAGAAACAAAAAAGAGAAGTCAAACACTGAATTTTAAAAAAAAGAATTCGCAAAAAGAATAGAAAAAAAATTTGCCCAAAGCAAATCCAAAAATCAAACACAAGAAACAAATAAAATTTACAAATTTCGTTTGATAAGTTGATTCAGTTCAACAGCATACTCCATAGGAAGTTCTTGTCTAAACTTATCTAAAAATCCTAGAACAATCAATTCATTAGCTACCTCTTCACAAAGTCCTCGACTCATCATATAAAATAAAGTATCTTGACTAATCCTAGCAACAGTCGCTTCATGTTCAATAGTACTAGAAGAATTACAACAAGAATTAGTAGGAATTGTATCACTCTTAGATTTTTCATCTAAAATAAGTGTATCACATTTAACCATAGAATAGCTATCCTTGGCAGTAGAAAAAATAGAAACTTCTCCTCGATATGTAGCATTTCCTCCATCACTACTAATACTCTTAGAAATAATATTACTATGCGTATGTTTACCTAAATGAATCATTCTCGCACCACTATCTTGCTCCTGACTATTTTTAGCCACACTAATTGTAATACAAGTACCTCGTGAAAAATCGCCTTTAAGAATACAACAAGGATACTTCATCGTTTTATAAGAACCTATATTTCCATCAATCCATTCCATCTCACCATTTTCAGAAACCAAAGCACGCTTTGTAACCAAATTGTAAACATTAGGAGCCCAATTTTGAATAGTAGAATACCGACATTTACTATTTTTTCCAACATAAATTTCCACAACCGCAGCATGAAGAGCAGAATCACTATAAGTAGGAGCTGTACATCCTTCAACATAATGAAGGCTACTATTATCATCCACAATAATTAAAGTTCTTTCAAACTGTCCCATATTTTGACTATTAATACGAAAATAACTTTGAAGAGGACGATTCAAAATTGTATTCTTAGGAATATAAATAAAACTCCCCCCACTAAAAACAGCAGAATTTAAAGCAGCAAACTTATTTTCACTATTTTTAACAATCTTACCAAAATATTTTTTTACAAGATCAGGATAATCCCGCATAGCATTCTCAATAGAAGTAAATATAACATTCTTATCGATTAGTTCCTGAATCATATTATGATAGATGACTTCACTTTCATATTGAACGCCCATTCCATCAAGATGAGATTCACTCTCAAGAACTCCCAAAGAATCAAGTTCTACTCGAATAGGTTTAAGTACCTCATTCCAATTATCTTTAATGGAATCATCTACCTGATTATTCTTATAATAAATAATAGAAGAAAAATCAATAGAAAGAGAAGGTCCAAAAGAAGGCATGGTACACTCTACAAAATGATGATAACTAGAAATTCTAAAATCTCTTATCCAATCTGCCTCCTTTTTAATGGTAGAGATCTTTTTAATATTATCTAAATTTAATCCAATAATCTCCATTAAACCTCATCCAATCTATTAAGCATCTTACAAACTGCGTGATAAGGAAGAAGTGCACATTTTATACGATTAGCCTGCATAGGTATATCAGAATAGACAACAAGTTCCCCAAGTAATGCAGAATCATACTCTTCTTCATCCAACATATTTTTATAATTTTTAAGAATTTTACGAGCATCTTCCACTCTTTTTCCAACTAAACTCTTAATTAAAATAGAAGTAGCACTAGTACTAATAGCACAAGCTTCTCCATCAAAACGTATATCAGAAATAATGCCTTCTTCTACTTTAAGTTGCATATCAATATTATCAATACAAGACTCATTATTTGTATTACAACATAAATAACTACTATCTTCTACTAACCCTCTATTCATAGGATGTTGATAATTATCAAGTATCAATTCTCTTCTTAATTCTTTATCTTCTACTATATTCATTATAACCACTCTTTCTTTATTATATAATATAAATTTATATTACAAAATCACCTTAAATATATTTTTACTTACTCGTAAAGCCTCAATCAGTTTATCCACATCTTCTTTAGTATTATATAAGTACATACTTACTCGACAAGTATTCTTAATCCCCAAATCATCTTTAAGCATTTTTGTACAATGATTTCCAGCACGAACACATATATTATAATGATTTAAATAAATAGCTGTATCTTGACTAAAAACATGATCCAAATTAAAGATAACAATACCACTTTTACTATGCTTATTATATAAAATTACATTATCAATTTTTTCCATTTCAGATACCAAATATTGCTTAAGTTCCATTTCATGCTTATGAATATTTAAAACACCTATACTCATAATATACTTAATCGCTTCTCCAAGACCAATCACCTCGGCAATAGGTGGAGTACCAGCCTCGAATCGACTTGGCGGAGTTTTTAACTCATAACTGCCATCAGAAGAAAAGGCCTGATTCATTCCTCCACCATATTCTAGTGGTTGCATCTCACATAACAAATCATATTTTCCATATAAAACACCAACACCAGTAGGACCCATCATCTTATGACCTGAAAAAGCAAGAAAACTAATATGACTTTTTAAAACATTCACCTCTATATGACTAACAGCCTGACTAGCATCAACTACAAAATAAATATCATTTTCTAAACACAACTTACCTATTTCCAAAACATCTCGTACATCTCCAACTACATTGCTAATATGACTAATAGCAATAACACGAGTCTTAGGAGTAATAGATTTCTTCACATTTTCAAATGTAAGCTCATAATTTTCATCAAGTTCTATATTTTTAACTTTAATGGATGAATCCTTTTGTAATACAAACCAAGGAAGCACATTGCTAGCATGTTCTGCCTTATTTATTAGTACCTCATCCCCCTCTTTAAGTTTATTTTTAAAAAAGCCAAAAACAATCATATTAAGAGCTTCTGTACTTCCCTTCGTAAAAATAATTTCTTCATTTTTAGAAGCACCTATAAAATTTTTAACAATCTCTCGAACACCATCATATTCTTCATTTGTTTTATGAGCAAAACTATACTCTCCTCTATGGATATTGGAAGTATAATTACTATAATAATCAACCATTTTATCGATTACGCACTGTGGTTTCAAAGTCGTAGCACCATTATCAAAATAAACAATATTCTGCCTCAAAATTGGAAAATCATCTCTATTCATTATCCACCCTCCTATATTTTACTAATTTCCTCTAAAAATATTTTACCATCAGGAAAATCATCTCTTATCTTATTAGAAATCAAAAATCCACAAAGTAATAAATGATAAGCAGCTTGTCTAGTAAAACCTCTACTTTCTAAATAAAACAACTTTTCTTTTGCAAATTCCCCTATATAAGCAGAATGACTAGAAACTGTATCATAACAATCAATAAATAAATTAGGACAAATTTTACTTTTTCCATCTCGAATATTAATAATCTGATTTTCTTGATTACAAATAGAATGATTCATATCTTTAAAAATAGTACCTTCTACTAAAAATTCTAATTTTTTATTATACACATTCACACCATGATTATAAAAAGTACTAACAGTCGACAAAGCATTATGTAAAACTGAAAATCGAACAACATGATCAGTATAATTAATATGACTATAATGATATTCTACAAAGGCCCCACTATGATTCAATTGTATAGAAATAGAAACATCCTTATCCACAACATATTGATAAATAAAGACCTTACAATCAGCAACAATAGAAATATTCACATCACAAGATCCTATATATAAAGTACTATCTTTCTCTATTATCTTATTCATAAGACTCATTCTTTCCTATTTCATTTATACTAGAATAACCCTCTTTTTCTATTTTTTCTGCTAAAGAAAAGTCCCCTGTCTTAACAATTTGACCACCCGAAAGAATATGTACATAACAAGGTTTAATATATTGAAGCAATCTAGGATAATGCGTAATAATCAAAATAGAAGTATCTGGATTTTCCTTTATATATTGATTAATATTTAAAGCACAAAGAGAAAGGCTATCCACATCCAAACCACTATCAAGCTCATCCAAAATGATAAACTTAGGTTTTAACACTTTTAGTTGTAAAACTTCATTCTTTTTCTTTTCACCACCACTAAATCCCTCATTAATAGAACGATGTAACATACTTTTATCTAAATGAAGTTCCTTCATCATCTTATCCATTTCTTTTATAAAAGAAAATAACTCAACACGATTAGAAGTAACAGAAGAAAGAGCCTCCTTCAAAAATTCACTATTCGTCACCCCTGAAACAACAGTAGGATCTTGCATAGAAAGAAAAATTCCCATTCTAGCACGTTCCCAAACCTCTTTATCCTTCAAAGAAATACTATTAAATAAAAGTTCTCCTGATAAAATTTCATAATTATAATGACCCATAATCACTTTAGACAATGTACTTTTTCCAGCACCATTTGGTCCCATAATAGCATGCACTTCACCATCATTAATTTTCAAAGAAAAATTATGAAGAATTTCCTCTTGCGTTCCTTTTACTTTACAACATAAATTTTGAATATCAAGCATAAACTCACCTCAATTATTTATATAATAACATTTCGATAATAAAAAAAATGTAGTTTTAAAACATCTTTATCTTAACACGTTTAAAAAGAAAAAAAAAGTCCTAGAAGGACTATGCAACTTTTTTCTTTACAGCATAATGATTATCTACATCATTGTAACTACCAAGTAAATCAGACACAGAAGAAATCATAGCAGAAAGTTTACTCTCTCTATTTTTAGCTTCAGCCTTTAACTCTTTATTTTCTTGTAAATATTTCTTATTCTCTTCTTCCAAACGAGCAGTCTTACTCTCAAGTCCACTCACTCTGTTTTTCAAAGCTCGATTATCATCACCTAACTGACGATTTTGATTTAATAAAATACTAACTTTTTTTGTTTTAGATTCATTTTCAGCTTGAACCTTACTAATTTCAGTTTCTAATTCTTTTATTTTTTCTTCATAATCACCAATTCTATCTTTAGCAGATCTTTCAGCACGAATTACTTTAGAAATCATATCACTTAATTGTTCATATCGATCAGTCTCACCAGACTCATCAAAAGTATCTAAATTTTTATCAAGAGCCTCATCATTAAGCCCAAAGAATTCATCAAACACTTGACTATGTCCACCAGAAACATCAGAAGTATCTATATTCTCTAACAAAGAACTCTCCTTTGCATCCATCTCCATAGTTTGAGCAACAGGTTCAACGCCCTCAAAAAAACTACTACTATAAGCAGGCGTACTAATTTTCTTTTCTTCCTTAGATAAAACATTCTTTTTATAATCAGGAAGAACAGTGCGATCAATCTCCACGCTATTAAGAACTGGTGTTGAAGAATTAGAAACAGGAACTTCTCCAACTACAGGATTTGTAGAAACCACCTTATCTTCTTTTAAAGCAGAAGCACTGTCTTGTACAGAAGAGGAAACCAAATTACTTTCAACAGGCAAACTAGACTGCTCTGCTGTTTTTTCTTGTTTTGGTTTAATAGCAAAAGATTTTGTTAAATCAGGAACAATATTACTATGAACATAAATATAATCATTATCAGCTGCCACAAAACTAATCTTATCAGCAATAACTTCTAAACCATATTTACCATCATTTTTATTCAAACGATAAAGAATAGCCTCTTCAAAAGCATCTTCATATAAAAATTTTAAATCCCCTTTATTAGTTGGGTTTGTTCCCTTCATCGTACTAACCATTTGATCTTTAATATTTTTACTATCTTGAAGAATTTCACTTACCCTAGCAGGTTCTACTCTTAAAGTCTGATTATTTTTAACACTAATCATATCAGAAGCAGTTTTAACTGCAATAATAAGATCATCAGATTCTAACTTAATCTCTTTATACTCAGGCCTAAGAAGAACTTCACCCATATGTGTAAGAAGTTGAAAATTAGGAACCATACCTGGCTTTAATGTTCTATGTAAAGTTACAAGAACATTATCACTAGCAACAAATAAAGAGTTGGCTTCCAATTCTTTTTCTACATACAAATCTTTTAAAATATTTTTACCATCTGCTTTTATAATTTTCAATTCTACTGCAGCATATTTATCTTGCTCAACTCTTGCTTTTATAATTTTTAATTCATTATTATTTTGACTTTCTGTCATCTTAGCCACCACCTATTGTAATCATGATAGCACATTTCAAATAACGAGTAAATGCTTTTTTTGAATTTTTTATTTTTAAAATTTTTAAAAACAGAGTTTTCCTTGAAATTACAAAGAAATTATTTTTTCAAATTCTTTTTAATCACTTTAGTAGTCTCTTCAATCATTTCCAAACACTCATCTTTCGTATAATCCTTTTCTGGATTATAAAGACCATAAGAAATAGAAGAACAAGATAACCATACATGACTTCTATCAAACATACCATCTTTAGTATAAGCTCTTAAAAAAACAATTTGATCCAATAAAGTATAACTAAGTCTGGCAGCACATTTATCACAAGGAGAATAAATAAGAAACAAAGTTCCATGAGAAAAATCCTTAGGCATGCCTCTATAATTATCCAAAATATTAATTTCAGCATGCACAATATAAGGATTTTTAGTTGTAACTAAATCTCCTGTTTCTTCACCAAAACTAGCCCAAGGAAGCACATCATCACTCATACCAAAAGGCGTTCCATTATACCCTACAGAAAGTATTTTATTATATCTATCTGTAAGACAAGCACCCACTTGTGTACTAGGATCTTTACTTCTAAGAGCAGAAAGAAGCGAAATTCCCATAAAATATTCTCTATCAAGAAACTTTTTTTCCTCACTAAGTGCAATATATCGTTTCATAACACTACGCAACTCTTCCAAAAAAGCATGATAAGAATCAACTGCATACCAATCATCAAAATAAGGTTCCACCTCCACCCCAGCATTTTCCAAAATAATACTTGAAACAGTCTCAACATCAGCAGGAACCTTTTTATTAAAATAAAGAACCCGACTAAATCGTCCTTGGGCTATCCATCTACTTTCATCACAGTTCGGAAAAGAAGACAAATAAACAGTACCACCCTCAAATTCTCTTCTCTTACCATTAAAAGAATATATAGCATTAGATAAAGCAGATAAAACAAATGTAGAATCAAAACAAGTATTTTTAATAGAACAAGGAATATCCTCATATCCAATAGATAAAATCCGATGATCAGAAGAAACAAGACAAGCTCCCTCACAACTGTATTCTCCTTTAATAGAAGAAAGTGAAACAATACTCATAAAATATTCATCCCAAGTTAAATAATTTTTTCTCTTTTGACTCATAAAAATACACCCTCTCAAATAAATACTTTCTATTATAAAAGAAGAACAGCTCTATGTCTATCATTTTAACGAAAAATAGGATACAATACAATTGGTGATAAAAATGAATAAAAAAAATAAACAAATACAAAATAAGTTAACTCTATACATGGGTTTTTTATACCTATTTGCCATTCTCTTCTTTGGTCTTATTTTAATAAGCGAAAAGAAAAAAGATATCCTACTCCCAAAAATAGAAGAAAAAATTAAAAATTATGTTGAAAAAAACTATAAAGAAGAAAAAGAAAATTTAAAATATAATAATCTAAAAAGAAAAGGAGATGTTTATTCCTTAAAAGTAGAAAATAAAAAAAACAAACATCTTTATTTCACTATAAACTACGAAAAGAAAAAAATAACAGATACCTATAAAAAAGACTATTTAGAGGGAAATACTCTAAATAAATATATGGAAACAAAACTAAATAAAGAGTTAGCTGGAAAAGAAAATACTTATAATAAATACAAAGTAGCCTATAATACAAAATTAACAGACATGACTTCAAATGTAAAAAGAAAACTAATAAATAAAAATTATAACATACCTATTTATACCATAGAAGTAGAGACAAACTACAATGAATTAAATGAATTAAAAGAAATATTAAATAGACTAACAATCTATACTAAAAATCAAAATCTATATCCAAAAAACTATAATCTAACATTAAATAACAAAAATATTACAAAAAGTATGAATATAATAATAGATAATGATATAATAATAAATGATATAGATACTGTAGTACTAGCAATAAAAGAAAAAGATACAAATTTACTACAAAAATTAAATATCAAACTAAAATACTTAAATTAAAGGAGAAGAGCTATGGAAGAATGTTTATTTTGTAAAATAATAAGAGGAGAAATTCCCTCTAAAACAATCTATGAAGATGAAAGAGTAAAAGTATTTCTAGATATTACACCAAAGGTAAATGGAGACTTATTAATCATCCCTAAAAAACATACTGAGAACATACTAACAATTGATAATGAAACCTTACTTTATATAGTAAAAATAATCAAAGAAAAAATATACCCTTTATTAAAAGAAAAATTAGATGCAAAAGGACTAACAATTATACAAAATAATGAAGAAATACAAGAGATAAAACATTTTCATTTTCATGTAACTCCAAGAAAAGAAGACAAAGACTTAGAAATCAAATCAGATGAATCTTTACTAAAAGATTTAGAAGAAGTATATAACATCCTAACGAAATAAAAAAGTCAATATAAAATCCACAACAAAAACCAAAGATACAAATACAGTAACGAGTATTGGTATTTTTTTTATAAATTTTTCTACAAAAGGCTGAATAATATAAATAATAAAAAGACTTCCTACACCCCATACTAAAGCCATCTCAAGTGATGCATATTTTCCTATATTAAACTTCATTCCACTATAATCCCAAAAAGTTTTATGAAAAAGAGCCTCTATTAAAATACCACCTAAATATTCAAGAACAGAAAGAAAAATGGCAAGTAACAAAAAAGTAAAAAACAACTTAAAAAAACGAGGAATTTCTCTAGAACGAAAAATAAGTTTTTCCACAAAAATAACAAATAAAGCACCAAATCCATAAACAGGAAGATAAGGCCCATACATAATACCACTATTCATAGAATGAAATATAAAGTTTTTTAAAAAAAACTCAAGTAAAAATCCCAAAAAAGCATAAATATAAAACAAATTTAAATAATAAAGCATAATATCACCCATCATTATTTTTCCATAAAAAAAGAGTATTATACACAGAAATACTCTTAATTTAAATATTAATAGCAACAATAATTGTTGTTATTAGCTCTAGCACAACCAGTTCCTAAAATAATTGCAAGTAAAATGTATAAAACAATTAAAATTACGAAACCGTATCCACCTCTATTGTTGTTTTCATTACAACAACAATTAGAAGTACTTGAGTTATTAGACATAAAAACACCTCCTTAAAAAACTAGATACATGCACCAAGTATGATTATTAATAAAATAAATAGTACTAATATAATAGCGGATGATGATACATAATTACCCATAAAAATTCCTCCTTTTTTTTGGTATTCACTCCTATTTTATGGTGAATAAGTAAAATATGTGCTAAAACTAGACTATTTTTTTAAAATAATTTGCACTATAATCTATTTTTTGATATTATAATGTTGATTTGGAGGAATAAATATGAAAAATACAAAAGTATTATATGGAATAATTGTAGTTCTAGCAATGGCACTTATTACAAGCATTGTAATAAATCTAAACCAAACAACTACCCTAAAAAATGGAGAAGAACTTGTTGTAAAAGCAAATAAAACAAAAATAACAGCAGAAAACCTATACGAAGATTTAAAAGATAAATATGCCATGAATATTTTAATAGAACAAATTGACCATATTTTATTAGATGATAAATACAAAACAGATGAAGAAGAGACAAAAAGTATTGAAGAACAAATAAGTACCATAAAAGCAAACTATAAAGATAACGATACCTACTTACAAGTAATAAAAAGTTACTATGGAGTAGACTCAGAAGAAGAATTCAAAGAACTATTATCACTAGAATACAAAAGAAATAAAGCGGCTAAAGAATATATAAAAGAAAAAAATATAACAGATACAGAAATTCAAAATTATTATGACCAAAATATAATTGGAGATGTAAAAGCAAGTCATATTTTAATAAAATCAGAAGCAAAAGATAATGACTCAGATGAAGAAAAAGTAAAAAAAGAAGAGGAAGCAAAGAAAAAAGCAGAAGAAATTATAAAAAAGTTAAATGATGGGGAAAAATTTGCAGATCTTGCCAAAAAATACTCAAGTGATAGCAAAACAAAAGATAAAGGTGGAGATCTAGGATATTTTAATAAAGACGATAATTATAGTGAACAATTTGTAAATGCAGCTGCACAACTAAAAAAAGAGGAATATACAAAAGAACCAATTAAAACAGAATATGGATATGAAATCATTTTAAAAGTAGATGAAAAAGAAAAACCAAAGTTAGAAGATAAAAAAGAAGAAATAAAAAATACATTAGCAGATAAAAAATTACAAGAAGATAATACCCTATATTATAATTCTTTAAATAGTTTTAGAGATGATAACATAAAATGGCAAGATAACAAAGTAAAAAAATCATATGAAAACTATAAAGAAAAATTACTTGCAAATGTAATAGGTAATAATAAATAAAAGGAGTGTGTCCAAAATTCTGTGTAAATGGCATCTAACCAT
>JAAWCL010000165.1 GCA_022793235.1 Bacilli bacterium
ATTATTAGAAGATGAATATAAGGATATTCCAATGCCTTCAATGACTTGCAAATTTAATGATAAAGAAACAATAAGGCAATTAAAACTAATTGATAATGGAGGTAATGATAATGAGTAAATCAGATATTAGAATAGTTACAAGTATAAATGGTTTTGAAAAATTAAAACAGTTTGTAAATAGTTATATAAATAAAAATATGAATGATGATACAATAAAGAATCTTTTAGAACGATGTGATTTACAACATAGAAGTAATAAACAATGTTATTTTGGTTGGAATGAATATAGGGGTTGGGAAGAATACACTAATAATAGTGTAGCAGCAATTATGGAAGGATTGAGATTTTTAGAAGAAACTGATTATTCTTATAGGTTTTATAGACTTGGCGAAGATAAAGAGGATTATGAAGAACATCATTTTGATTCTACAAAAGAGAGGGAGAAAGATTTAGAATATCCTAATATTACAAGAGAATTTGATGATAGATATATTGTTGATATGTTATATCGAGAAAAAGCTAATGAACTAGAAGAAAATAAGGGAGAAATTGAGATATGAGTGTTTACGATGAAATATTATCAAGTTCGAGTATAGTTAATATTCTTGAATATTATGGATTAAAAGTTAATAGAAATAAATGTACTTGTCCTTTTCATAATGATACACATCCTTCTATGATGGTAAATACCAATAAAGGTATTGCAAAATGTTTTGCTTGTGGCTCTGGAGGAAATGCAATATCATTCATACAAAAGTATGAAACTGAAATCAATCACAATTCTATTAGTACATTAGAAGCAATGCAAAAAGCAATAGATATACAACATCTAAACATTGCTATTCCACAAAATAATAGCGTATCGCTAACCGAAGAACAAAAGAGAAAAAAGTTATTATCTAATATTCTAAAGGATGCAATTAGACTTTCAGAAGATGAATTAGAAGTAAATAATATTAAAGGGAAAAAAACACTCGAATACTTACATAAAAGAAATTTGCCAGAAGAAATAATTAAGAATTTTCATATAGGATATAATCCTGATGCTTATTATATGACTGGTAATTTGAGAAAGAAGTATAAAGTAGAAGATTTAAAGGCTGCTGGAATAACAGAAGAAGTCAATGAATATTATGGGTACGCAGATGTATTTAATTTAAGAATAACCATACCAATTTTTGATGAATTTGGTAATCCAGTTGGATTTGGAGCAAGAGGAATATATGATTCTGTAAAACCAAAGTATCTTAATACAAAAGAAACAGAAATTTTTAGTAAAAGCAAATTATTATTTAATTATCATAAAGCAAAATCCTTTGCTAGAGATTATGAAATAATAGTAGTTGAAGGATATATGGATGTTATAA
>JAAWCL010000076.1 GCA_022793235.1 Bacilli bacterium
AAAAAATATAAGAAGTTATAAAATAAAAAATTAAAAAAATAGAATATTTAAAAATAGAAAAATAAAAATGAAAAACAAAAAAAATGTTGTAATATAAAGAAAAATAGGAAAAATCAGAAAAAAGAGAAAAAATAAAAAATAGAAAAAGATAAAATATTGAAAAAAGTAAAAAATAAAAATAGACTAAAAATTCAAAAAAAAACAGTCTTTTTTTCTTGCTATTTTATGTGAGAATAGTCTATAATCTAAGTATAGATAAGAGAGGTAGAAAAAATGATTGATTTACAGTCTAAATTACCTACAGAGGTAGTGAAAAGAAATGGAAGAAAAGTAGAATTTGATAGTAGTAAGATTGCCATTGCTATAAAAAAAGGATTTGAAAATATTTATACATTAAATGAAATAGATGAGGAAAAAAGAGTTTATACTGAAAAAGATGTAAATAAAGTGTATCATGGAGTAATAAAAAGAATAGAACAAGAATATAACGAACAAGAAAAAATAAAAATTGAGGATATTCAAGATTTGATAGAAAATGAACTAGATAGAATGGGATATAAAGATGTAAGAGAATCATTTTCAGATTATAGAGAACAAAGAGCACAGTCAAGAGAACTTTTCTTTGACGATAAGAAAAAACATAAGTTTTTAAAAACATTAGAAAGCCTAGGATTAAAAACAGCAAATGAGGATGATAATAAAAGAGAAAACGCAAATATTGATGGAGATACTCCAGCTGGAACAATTTTCCAATATGGAGCAACAGTCTCAAAAGAATTTACAAAAGCATATTTAATAAAGAAAAAATTTGCAGATGCACATGATGATGGTGATATTCACATTCATGATATGGACTTTCTCGCTATGGGAACAACAACCTGTATGCAAATAGAATTAGATAAATTATTTAAAAGAGGTTTTTCCACAGGCTATGGGTATGTAAGAACACCTAATAGTATAGCAAGCTATGCCTCTCTAGCAGCTGTAGCCATTCAATCCAACCAAAATGATCAACATGGAGGTCAATCCATTCCAGCCTTCGATTTTTACATGGCACCAGGTGTATTAAAAACATTTAAAAAACAGTTTAAACAACATATATATGATTTACTAGACTTTGAAGATTTACTAAGTATTATTAATATGGATAGAATTTCTAGAGAAATAGATAAATTAAATAGTATAGAAATAGACATAGAAGAATTTTCACCAATTTATAAAGAGTCAGAATCGATAAAAAATATATTCATGAAGTCCTATGAAAAAGCTTTAAGAATTACAGATAGAGAAACCTATCAAGCAATGGAGGCATTTATCCATAATATTAACATGCTTCATTCAAGACCAGGAGGCCAAACTCCATTCTCATCTATCAATCTAGGAACAGATGTCTCTCCAGAAGGACGAATGGTAATAAAAAATTATTTGGAAAGTGCGAATGAAGGCTTAGGGAAAGGAGAAACTCCTATATTTCCAGTAACAATATTCAAAGTAAAAGAAGGAATAAATTATAACGTAGAAGACCCCAATTATGACTTATTTAAATTAGCATGTAAAGTATCGGCAAAGCGCCTATTTCCAAATTTTTCATTTCTAGATGCTCCATTTAATTTGGAGTATTATAAAGAAGGAGATTATAAAACAGAAGTAGGTTATATGGGATGTAGAACTAGATTAATGGGAGATGTAACAGACTTAAATAATCAAACAACAGGTGGAAGAGGCAATCTATCATTTACCTCAATTAATCTTCCAAGAATAGCAATAAAAAATGGAATTTGTTTAAAAGAAAGAGAAAAACCAGATATGAAAAATTTCTATAAAGAATTAGAGGAAATGATGGAACTAGTAAGAGATCAATTATTAGAAAGATTTGAAATTCAGTGCAACAAAAGAGTTTACAATTTTCCATTTTTACTAAAACAAGGAGTCTGGGCAGAAGGAGAAAAATTAAAGCCAAATGATAGATTAAGAAAACTATTAAAACATGGGAGCCTAACAATAGGATTTATTGGTTTAGCAGAAAGCTTAAAAGCATTAACAGGTAAGCATCATGGTGAAAGTGAAGAATCACAAAAATTAGGTTTAGAAATTATAAAATTTATGAGAAAAAAATGTGATGAATACTCAAGAGAATACAACTTAAATTTTACACTACTTGCTACCCCTGCAGAGAGCTTATCAGGAAGATTTGTAAATATAGATAAAGTAATATATGGAAAAATAAAAGGTGTAACAGATAAAAATTATTATACAAATTCATTCCATATTCCTGTATATTACAATATTAGTATTAGAAAAAAAATAGAATTGGAAGCCCCTTATCATGCACTAACAAATGGAGGACACATTTCTTATGTAGAACTAGATGGTGATACAGCAAATAATGTAGAGGCTTTTGAAAGTATCATAAAACTCATGAAAGAAAAAGGAATTGGTTATGGAGCAATCAACCATCCAGTAGATAGAGATCCAGTATGTGGCTATGTAGGAGTAATAGGAGACAAATGTCCAGGATGTGGAAGATGTGAATTTGAAAGTATACCACTAGAAGAATTAAAATCATTATGTAGCAATTGTTAAAAAAGAAAGGAAGGATAATATATGGAAAAATTAGTAGGAGAAGGAATCGGATTTGAAAGAATAAGACGAATCACAGGATATCTTGCAGGAGATGTAAAAACATTTAATAATGGAAAAAGAGCCGAGGAGAAAGATAGAGTAAAGCACTCTAATATAAAAGAAGTACTAAATTCATGCCCATCTTGCAGTAAAAAAAATGAAAATTAGATTAGCAGCTGAATTACAAACAGATAGTATTGTAGATGGATTAGGAATTAGGACTGTAATCTGGACACAAGGCTGTTCACATAATTGTAAAGCTTGTCATAACCCAGAAACACACAGTTTCAAAGACGGTAAAGAATTTGATATTGAAGAAATAAAAAAGAAAATAGCAAATTTAGAATACCAAGATGGAGTCACCTTTAGCGGAGGAGATCCTATGTTCCAGCCAGAAGCATGTAGCATTTTAGCAAAGTTTATAAAAGAGAAAGGTATGAATATTTGGTGTTATACAGGATTTACCTTTGAAGAGTTATTAAAAATGTCAAAGAAAAACAAATATATCATGGAATTTTTAAAAAATATTGATATATTAGTCGATGGAAAGTTTGAATTAGATAAAAAAAGTTATAATATAAAATTTAGAGGTTCAACCAATCAAAGACTTATTGATGTAGCAAAAAGTTTAAAATATAAACAGATTTTTTGTATCGATTTGGAACAAGAAGAACCAATAACAAGAAAAAATTATATCCATCAAGGTGTATTTATTTAAAAGAAAAAAATATTCTCAAAAATTGGGAATTTTTTTATGAAATAGAATATCTAAAAATTAGCTAAAAGCAATTTCAGTATCAATATCTGGATCATTAATAATAATATATAAAAATATTACTCCACTAACAAATACCAAGCAGGTTGCCAAAAAACTTAATTCAGTTAGTTCTTTTTTCTTTGGAGAATCTGTAAAATTTAAATCTTTTACATCCTGATAATTATCTACCACGAAATAAAAATAAATAATAACAGCCACAATGAAAATAAAAGTATTTAATTTGCGATATTTCTCTCTAGCATGATAATCATTATAAAGAAAATACTTTTTTTCAAAAGAATTAGCGTACATAGATAATCCAATAATAATAAAATAAATAATCCAAATAAAGTATTCCATATTAATTTGTTCTAAACGTCTATTAATATCATCCATAATAAATTATATTCCAAAATGAATTATAATATAATACTATTAGGTGGTAATATGAATCTTATACCCAATATACCAGCAAAGGCCTTTTCTTTTAGTGCTGTAGTTGTAGGATATTTATTAATAGACGATTTAACAGCAAATGAACAAAATGCTTTAGGGAACTGGTTAATGTTAACAGCACAAATATTATGTACAAATGCCTTTTATAAACAAGTACAACAAGAAAGAAATGTTTCCTCTATAAATAATCAAGCAAATCCAAATAGAACAAAAGATCAAAATATAGAAATGTTAGAGAAAATGGTAAATGCATTAAATAAAGAAATAGAAAACTTAAGGTATGAAAAGTGAAAAGGATAAGTTATAGTAAAATACAAAAAAGATGTATTATTATATAAAATAGGAGAAAAATATTAAACATTCCTTTTTTTGAATGATAATAAAAGATAATCAAGAATTTATAACTCATTTAAGTGAAAATAAAACTATAAAATCATGTTGTAATGATGAAAATACCAATCAAAAAGGGATTGCTTCATGTAAATTACAGAACACAATCCCTAATTAGAAACTATGTGAAAAGAACTAAGATATAAGACAATGTTTCACAAATTAGTTTCTTTTTTTATAAAAATAATTTTCAATTTTATCAACAATTAAATACATAAGATAAGAAATAATACCAAGAATAACAACACCAGTAATAACTAAATTGATATTAAATACTTGAGAGCCATACATAATCAAATAGCCAATTCCACTTTTAGATACCAAAAGTTCTCCCATAATGACCCCGATCTAAGACATATAGGGAGAACTTATAAATAAAGGCTTTTTTGTTTAAGAACTTGCGAAGTTTGGAGGAATTAGATGGGAAAAGCAAATTGTCCGTTTTGTAATAGTGGAAATACTTTTAATATTGCCTATGGATATTTAGGGGAAAAGAAAACGAAGAAGAATTATATTAATCAGGAAGATATTGGCTTAAATGAATCTTATCGAAAAGGATTTGAAAAATATGACTTTGATGGCGAAAGATTAATGAGTCACTTACCTAATCGTTATTGTAAAAGTTGTAAGAATACTTTTCAATCTAGAAAAGTTATGTACACAGTTGATATATCAATCATTAACTTTATCATTTGTATTAACAATAACTATTATAGATACATCCTTGATTTTAGTGATAAAGAAAATCCAAAATATTCTTTAAGAATTAATTGGGTATCTATTAAAGAAAATGAATCTCTCACAATTGATAACAAAAATAAAATTCTTTCTAGTTTTAAGAACTACAAGCCTAATATTTGGAATGGTCATTATGGTAAAAATTATGATTATGACGAATACTATTGGATATTAAAATGTACTTATTACAGCGGAGCCTGCTATGTAAAAAGTGGTAATGATAAAGTGCCTGACAATTGGAGGCATTTTATCAAACCATTTAAAGAAATATTTGAGAGTAATATCTTTTATTTAAAGTCCTAAGAAATTAGTATTTTTTTAATGTGTAAAAATAAAATAAAGGGTGATTATAATGGATGTATTTAAAGTTGAAAAATCTAAGAATTTTAAAATTATGAGTAATCGCCATCTACAAAATAAAAATTTAAGTTTAAAAGCTAAAGGACTTCTTTCTTATATGTTATCTTTGT
>JAAWCL010000229.1 GCA_022793235.1 Bacilli bacterium
ATTCGCGAGAAGGAGGAGACCTCTTCCTATACGGTGGCTCTGGCAGCCCCCGGCATTGACAGGATCCTGCTGAACCACCCCGGCGCCAACGATACGTTTTCCGCCGCGGATCTCTCTTCCGAGCTTTTGGAAGGAGCTTCTCTTTTCCATTTCGGATACCCGCCGTTGATGCGCAAAATGTACGAGAATACCGGAGAAGAGCTGGTAGCGGTGCTGCAAAAGGCAAAAGCCGCCGGGGCGGTCACCTCTCTGGATCTTTCCATGGTAGATCCAGATTCTCAAGCGGGAAAAGCAAATTGGAAAAAGATTCTGGAAAAATCCCTTCCCTACGTGGACATCTTTGTACCCAGCGCCGAAGAGCTCTGTTATATGTTGGACAGGGAAAAGTATGAAGCCTTGCGGAAAAGGGCAGGGGCTGCGGATCTCTGTGAGCTGATCAGCATAAACGAGGATATTCGCCCGCTGGCGGAAACCTGCATGCGTCTGGGAGTAAAAATTCTCCTGATCAAGTGCGGTGCGCCGGGACTGTATTATCGAACTGCTTCCACCAGGCAGCTGGAGCGGATCAGTAAGGTGCTTGACCTGAAAAAAGATGATTGGGCGGAAAAAGAAGGCTTTGAAGCAAGCTATATCCCCGAACAAGTCCTTTCGGGGACGGGTGCGGGTGATACCAGCATTGCAGCCTTTTTGGCGTCACTTTTAAAGGGCTGCGGGCCGGAGGACTGCGCGCGGTTCGCGGCGGCAACAGGCGCCTGCTGCGTTTCGGCCTATGACGCACTCAGCGGCTTAAAGTCCTTGGAGGAGCTGGACAAAAAGATCCAAAGCGGGTGGAAAAAGAGAGAAAGCAAAGGAGAAGCATCATGCTGATAACATTAAAAGAAATTCTGGAGCTTGCCGAAAAAAAGAAAATTGCCGTAGGCGCGTTTAACGCCGCAAATTTGGAAAGCCTGCGGGCAATCATAGACGCGGCGGAGGAGCTGGCGCTTCCGGTAATCCTCCAGTTTGCTCAATGCCATGAGCCTTGGGTGCCTCTGGCATTGATCGGGCCGGTGATGGTCGATGCGGCCAAAAAGGCTTCCGTGCCGGTTTGTGTCCATCTGGATCACGGAGAAACCTTGGAATACTTGGAAGAGGCTTTGAAGCTCGGTTTTACCGGTATCATGTACGACGGTTCCACCCTGCCTTATGAGGAAAATCTGGAAAATACCGGAAAAGCAGTCGCTATGGCGAAAGCCGCCGGAGCGTCCGTGGAAGCGGAGCTGGGCAGTATGGGGAAAAGGGAATCCGGCACAGGAGAGGAAAGCGGGGAAAAAGACAACACGAAAATCTATACGAACCCCCAGAAGGCTAAAGAATTTGTTTTGTCCAGCGGAATCGATGCTCTGGCCTGCTCCTTCGGAACTACCCATGGGATCTATTTGTCAGAACC
>JAAWCL010000006.1 GCA_022793235.1 Bacilli bacterium
ATTTGAACCCTTGCGCCAGTTGCCCGACCTACACCCTTAGCAGGGGCGCCTCTTCAGCCTCTTGAGTACTGCTCCATAAAAGCACATATAACGCCTTCCGCACTTATAATATTACAGGAAAAGAACAAAGATGTCAACAAATTTCACAAACAAAATACAACATAGTTTTTATTTCTACTTTCAATAAAAACTATGCTCATCACCAACTTTTACAGATTGAAAAACAACCTCTTATCTAGATAAACACCAGAAAAATTATTATTATCCAAAATAAATAAAACAAACAAAACCTATTTTATCTTCAAGTAAAACATCACTATACAAATTTCCTATATCATATCAATTTCCTTATATTGCTATAATATAAAGTATACAAAAAATATTATACAATATTTTCAAACAAAAATAAAAAAGCTTATTAGGCTTTCTAAGTTTGAACTCTATCAAATCATTATACTTGATAAAGCATTATCTTTTGAGTTTCTCTCTCATATAATTGGGTCCTTGGTAACAGGCTATCGATAAAACTAGAATTACTTAATTATAGAAACATAAAGCTTAATTATACGGAATTGCTATTACTCATCTTTGTGTGTCAATTTATAATTTCTCTAAAACTATAATATCTTAAATTCTCAATCGAATAGACAATGCATAGCTAGCTATATTCAAATTTTATACATATCCAAGAACATAAATCGAAAAGTAACTGGCCTTTTAATATATAATAATATTATGTTACTTTTCCCAAGGTTTTTAACTGGAGTTTGTCAATTGCTCACATTACCCAATGTGGTATGATTCATACTAACAATCGCCTGTTTGAAGTTGTCTTTCTTCCTAATTTTTAACTAGCATATGACAAGATAATTTTAATCGGCTTAGTTGCAATGTATACTATAAAAATAAAATTCAACTATTAGAACTTAATCATTATAGATCAAATTATGTAATGACTTAAACTCTAATGTTATTCACCATTATTTTTATTGTATATTTTCTTTAGGCAACCCATGTCTCCCTACATGACTCATATGCTTACAATACTATTATATCTCTTATTTATAATATGTCAATCATTTTTTTGATTTTTTTTAAATAAATACAAAAATATATAAAAAAAGTATAAAACTATACTATATTTCATCTCTTTCTAAATAATCCTGTCCTTTATGAGGTTCATCAAAAAGCAAATTATTATAATTTTGTTGACGTAAAACTTCATATATCACAATGGCACAACAATTAGAAAGATTAAGAGCTCGTACATTTTCACTCATAGGAATACGCATACATCTATCTAGATGATGTTTTAATATATCCTTAGGAAGCCCAGTTGATTCTTTTCCAAAAATAAAATATAAATCTTTATTCACGTTACTATAATTAAAACTAGTGTGTGGTTTATGACCATATCTTGTAAAGAAATAATACTCTCCCTCACTATTTTGATTTAAAAAATCCTCAAAATTTTCATAGACAAAGTATTCTAATTTATCTATATAATTAACTCCACTTCTTTTTAAATGTACATCATCTAAAACAAAACCAAGTGGCTTAATTAAATGTAATCTTGTATTTGTAGCGACACAAGTACGCATAATATTTCCTGTATTTTGTGGTATTTCTGGTTCAAACAATACAATATGATTCATAACACAATTCCTCCCAAAAGAAAAGAAGATTATTCTTCTCCCATAATATGATGAAGTTCTAAAAATTGTTCCACTTTCGTTATAGTTAAATGACTCTTTTCATAATCTTCAACTAATCCAGTAATTTTCCCATCTGTAAATTCAACAAGAGCAGGATAATTACCTTTTAATTTTACTTTATATTTATATGTATTATTAAAGTTTGTAACAAAATGTCCTAAATCCTCTTCGCTTAAATTTAAATAAATAATACTATTTTGCAAATTTTCTTTTTTAATTAACTTCTTTAAATCTTTTTCAAAATCTCGACAACGATCACTACTTGCAGTACACATATAAATAATACTATTTGGATTTTCCATCATATAATAATCCAAATCAAGAGCAGTAATTTCATGAGAGAGCACCTCTCGAATAACAGGAGTCTCTTTTTGATAGTCAGAATACACCTGATACCATCTATCAATATACCAAACGAGAAGTATAACAGCTAAAAAAATAAAAGCTAATATAATATAATTTTTAATACCTTTTCTACTTCCATTTTCTATACCCATCCTATCGCCTCACTCTCAATATTATTTTATCACAACTCTATAAAAATGATAAGTATCTATTTTAAATATTTAAAGTTATATCTTTTATTGCACTTATCTATATTTTCTCTATTTATTACTTCAAAATTCAAAATATGTGTAAACTCATCATCAAAGAAAACATCAAATTTTCTTTTTTTATGATCTAAAAGAAAATATTTTTCATTCTCTTTAACATCTAAAATATTTCCTTTAATAAGCATTAACTCTATTTTATCCCGACAAACAACTTCCACATTAGGATAAAATTTAAACTTTTGATAAAAATCTTCTATTAACATTTTAACTTCTACATCACTTAATTCTACACTTAAAGTAATACAAGTATAACCCAATTTTAATAAATAATATACACTATAAATATTTGTAACATTCATACTATAATCAGAAATAGAATTTTTAGAATAACAATATTCACCAACTAAACTTCTATCATGAATTTCCTTATCAAAAATATTTCTCTTTTCTATATAGTATATGTTTAATTTTTCTTTATATTTATTAAAAAGCGAAAAATTAGATGTATAAATTCTTTTATAAGAAAGTACCTGTGCAAGTTCCTCCTCATTTTCTATAACTATAGTATTATAATTAGTTACCTTTACATCTAATAAAGGAAATATAGGATTTTTTTTCATATTACGTTTTACTTCACATCTTTTTTTATTTAATTTTTCTATTCCCTCTCTACGCATAACATTTAGAATATGAATAGGTATAAAAATATTAGAATCTATATGAATAGCACTCTCTATAATTTTATAAACAGATTCCTTTATTTTTCCCAATTTTTTTAAAATATCATTTTCAGTTATAGGTGTGCTTTTAGCTTTCTCTACCACATCTCCATAAACACAAACCTCTCTTTTAAAATCACTAATCTTTAAAACAGCTAGACTCCCGATTTTTGCCGAAAATTCTATTTTTATAGGTATTCTTCGTTTAACATTAGACTCCATTACCTTAGATAAATATTTACTACTAGTCAAATACACATCATCTAATTCTTTTAAATGAACATTATTTTTTATATAACAGATATCTTCTGCTTCACGAACCAAAAGATGATTTTTATTATAAAGAAAATTAATATTCATACCATATCCACTTTTAAAAAAACGTATTCCATCTTCCTGATGAAGAGGATGATCAAGTTGGATTTTAAGTTTATCTTTAGTAACCTGCATGACCCTCCCTACTTTTAAACCAATATGATTAGAAGTCTTTGCATTAACAATAGAAGAAGAAAACAAATGTCCCAAAGTAAATTCCCTATTATAAAGTATACTTAAAATATCTATATCTTCCTTTGTATAAGACTCACCATCAATTAACCTACGATAAAGTCGTGTCACAAAATAAACATATTCCCTACTTTTCATTCTACCTTCAATCTTAAAGCTATCAATAGAAGCATCAAGAAGTTCCGAAAATTTAGAAGATGTATTTAACTCTTTAGTACTTAATAAATATCCTGATTTAACAAATTGACTATTTTTATATAATGTATAAGGCAAACGACAACAGCCAGTACACTCTCCCCTATTTCCAGAACGATTTCCTAGCATACTAGAAAATAAACAATTTCCAGAATAACTAATACATAAAGCACCATGAACAAAAACTTCTTTCTCTATATCTATATCAATTTTTTTAATATCATCTAAAGAGATTTCACGAGATAAAACAACCCTCTTGACCCCAAGATCTTTTAATAATTGTATTGTTCGCAAACTACTATTATTGAATTGAGTTGAGGCATGTACTTCCATATCAGGATACATTTCTAATACCATACAAATCATACCAAAATCTTGCATAATGAAAGCATCTACACCAATATGATACAAATAATCCACAAGATCTAAAAAAGAAGAAACTTCATTATCCTTAATTACTGTATTTAAAGTAATATAAATTCTTACACCATATAAATGACAGATTAAAGTAGCCTCCTTTATTTCTTCTTTGGTAAAATTAGTAGCATACTTTCTGGCACCAAAATCTTTCATACCAATATACACTGCATCACATCCACCCTGAATAGCAGCATGCAACATATCCATATTTCCTACTGGACTTAATAATTCCATAACTTCTCCCCTTAAAATATCACACGATAAAAAATCCAGAATAAAAATCCAATTAGACTCCAAGTAAAAATAGTTCGAATTTTTTCCTCATCATCACTTTGAGCCAACAGAACAAGCCAAACAATAAATCCCAAAACAGGTATTAAAAATGAAAATATACAAAGTATTTTAGTCTGAAAATCATTAGATTGTTTTCCTAAAAATACTTTCCTTGAACAATGAGGACAACTAGTTGCAAATTTACTCATTTTTTCCCCACAATAAGTACAATAAACGACCTCTTCTATTTCAATTTTTTCCCCACATTGATCACAAAATCGACTATCATCACTGACCTTTTTTCCACATCCTTTACAATACATAAAAACCTCCTATACTGTAATCAATAAAACAACTACAAAAACAAAAACTAAAAGTAAAAAGAAAAAACCAGTTAATATACCCATACAAGAAGCAATAAGCGCATTTTTCGCTTTACTATTATTTTCACTTCGCATAACAAGCCATAAAATAAATCCTACAATAGGCAATAAAAACGATATAGCACAAATAATAAAATTAGTAAAAGGATCCACAGTACTAGAACTTTTTAAATTATATCCACACTTAGGACAAATTCTACTTTCTATATCAATTTCTCTTCCACAATGTCTACAATACATCATTTTTGTTTTTACAGAATCATTCACAGATTCTTTATGTTCTTCTACATGAATACTTTCTCCTTTTTCTTCAAAAGAAGCTTCTACTATTTCTTTATTATCCTGTTCTATTTTTTCCACTTTTTTTCCACACTTAGAACAAAATACACTATTTGTCCTTAATTTATTTCCACAATTTTTACAATACATAGAAATCATCTCCTAACATCATTCTATCAAATCTTATGTATTAAATCTATTCTTTTATGTAATTACTTTTTGAAAG
>JAAWCL010000231.1 GCA_022793235.1 Bacilli bacterium
AACAAGTTATGCAACAGAAATAGCATATGCATTTGATAGAATGTATAAGAATGCTGTACATAATGTAATTGCAGATGTACATGACAAAGAGATAGTAGGATTTACAGTACCAATATTAACAGTAAATTTCAATGAACCAATTGGAGATGGATATAAGGCAAAATATAGAGTATGGTCAGTAGTTCCAGATAGTGATGGGGACTCAACTGATGCATATACATATTCAGGAAAATTTAAAGCAAATGGTTCAATAATAGAAGGAATTGCAACAATAATAGAAGGAAATGCAAACGATCCAACAACAATTATATCAATGTCATTTAATGCATCTGGTGAACAATCAACACAATTAGTAACATTTAATATATCAGATGAAGAAGGACAAGTTGCTAATGCAAAAATAGCAATAAATGCATCAAATATTATATATACAGACAAAAATGGAATTGCAATGATAGATTTACCAAAAGCAACATATTCACAAGTAGAAATTACTAGATCTGAATATACACCACAAAGCGATATATCAATTACAGTTGATAATACAGCTGTTTATAAAGAAATAACACTATTAAAAGCTAGTTAAAATTAGCTTTTTAAGATGTTTGAGATTTATAAAGTTATTCAAGTAAGTTATATAAAAAAGACTAGAGTTTGTGTTTCTAGTCTTTTTATATGTACTTTTTTATTTAGGAGGAAGTATGAAGATATTAGATACAGAAATTGAATTTGATTTTTACGATGCAGAACAAGCAGAAAAATTTGAGAAGTATGCAGAAATCGCTACACAAGAATTAAACAATATAAATGCTAATAAAATAAAACAATCAGTATTTATAAGAACAGTGTATGAAATTGTTGAAAGATGTTTTAATAATATATTTGGAGAAGGTATAGCAGAAAAAATATTTAACAATAAAAAAGATTTTCATTTATGTATAAAAGCGTTTAAAGACTTAGTAAAATCTAGATTAGAGCAAGAAAATGTAATTGCTAAAGAAATAGATGATTTACAAAAAGAAATGTCAGAAGCAACAACCAAATATTCAAACAGAGCAACTAGAAGGACTAAAAAATAATGAATTTATTAATAGATGATATAGATTACATTGTTCAAAGTAAAATAAAGATACCATTTAATACCGATTTTAGACA
>JAAWCL010000230.1 GCA_022793235.1 Bacilli bacterium
TATACAAGTTTAGAAAGCCATATGATATGGGGATGTAATTATGATGCATTATTAAGATGGGGATTAACAGGAGCAGATGCAAGTAAAGTAACAGGGACAGGAAATGCAGCTCATGATTTAAGTTCAGTATATGAAACAGGAAAAAATACAATAGTAGGAAAAGATGATAGGATAAATAATGTGTATGATTTAGAGGGAAATGGTTATGAATTGACAGCAGAAGCGTACACTACAAACCACCGCAGTCGTCGTGGTGGGTATTATAAAAGTAGTATTAATCCAAGCAATCGTTATAACCACGTCCCTACATACCCCGACACTACCTATTGCTCGCGTGTCGCACTTTATATAAAGTAACCCTGAAAAGCAAGTATTACAATTTATGACTTTAGAACTGAACAATCACAATATATGTTTTGCCCTACATTCCTTAGTTCAATACAAAACTGAAGAAATTCTACTTCTATTTTATGGCACCCTTTCACGAGCAAGCGTGAACTATTTCCATAAAATAGAATAGAATTTCTAATGTTTTTTCTTTCACATTCGTCATTTCAATTAAAACATATATTGTGATTGTTCAAGGAAATGTGGACATAAATTGTAATAGGAAAAAAAGAATTGGTAAAGTAATATTACAAAAAATATTCGTATGCACATGACTAAATAAAGTAGAAAAATAAATACGCAAATTTGAAAGTAACTATAGTTTATTTTTAAATTTGTGTACAAGTACAAGACAAAATAAAAAAAGAATAACAATAAAAAGAGAAAATTATAAAATTGCTTTGAATTTAGAAAATAAGTTCAAAGTAATTTTTTTTGGAAATTTTTATTTTACATTTAGAAAAATCAATAAAAATACTTAATCATGCTCCTTCTGAAAAACATAGAATGAAAAACATAGAAGTTCCAAAAAACATTTTACATGTCTAACAGTATACAACTTATATATTAAAAAACAATATAATATAAAATTTACAAAAATAAGTTGACATGTTACAAAATAGTGATATAATAATAAATACAAAAACAAGAAAAAAATCGAAATAGGAGAATGAGATTAAATATGGAGGAATTCTATATAAAAGAAATAGCAAAAACCAATATAGGAATATCAAGAACAAGAGCGGAAGAAAAAAATGAAAATGGAATAATCGTAAAATTCATAAGCCCAAAAGCAATAAGCAATAATTCTATAAAAGCAGAAGAAATAGAACAAATAAAAGTACAAAAAAGAATATATGAAACTGCCAAAAAAACAAAAAAAGGAGATATACTAATAAAAACAACCACACCATTCGAAATTGTACTAATAAACGAAGAATATGCTGGGCTCATGTACAACTCTTTTTGCATAAATTTAACAGTAGAAAACTTGAAATTCAGTGAAAAATATATATATGCATATCTAAATACTGAATTCATAAAAAACAAACTACAAAATAGGGCAAAATCATATAGAACAACACCAATTTCAAAAATAGATATAGGAGAAATAAAAATTCCATACATAGAAAAAGAAAAGCAAATAATAATAGGA
>JAAWCL010000232.1 GCA_022793235.1 Bacilli bacterium
CAGCGGTAATACTGCTTACATTGGGCCTGCCCTGCCGGGCGGCGAACGCCGAATTTTCCGATGTGCCCGCAAACAGCTGGTATGCCGATGCGGTGACCTTCTGCCGGGAAAACGGCTTAATGAGCGGTGTGGAGAGCGGGCGGTTTGCTCCCAACGGCACTGCCAGCCGCGCCATGCTGACGGCGGTGCTGTGCCGCCGGGCCGGAAGCCCTGCCACCGCTGCTGCTGCCGGTTTTTCCGATGTTCCCCTGAATGCCTACTACAAAAACGCCGTGGACTGGGGCTTTTCCACCGGGCTGATCGCCGGATATGGGAATGAGCGCTTCGGCCCTGCCGATCCGGTAACCAGGGAACAGCTGGCCGCTTTTCTCTGGCGCGCCGAAGGGCGGCCTGCCGCGGGGCAGACGCAAAGCTTTACGGACGCGGCGCAGATTTCAAGCTATGCGGTATCTGCCGTGAACTGGGCCCGGGAGAAAAACATCATCAGCGGAAAAGGAAATAACCGCTTCGATCCAAAGGGACTTGCCACCCGCGGAGAAATGGCCTCCATGCTGGCCCGCTGGGTACAAAGTGAAACAGAAACGCCTGAGCCTGGCCCTGGACCCGGAACTGATCCCACACCCGTGCCCGACCCGGCGCCCACGCCGCAGGCCCGGAAAATTTCCGTGCGGCGCGGCGGCAGCGAAGTGATTTATGAGTTGAATGACAGCACCGCCGCCAATTCCCTTTACGAGCAGCTTCCCATGACGATTTCGGTGGAAAATTACAGCACCAACGAAAAGATATTTTATCCGGCGCAAAGGCTGGACACCACTGGCACGCCCCTGGCGAAGGGCGGGGCAGGCACGTTGGCTTACTATGCTCCCTGGGCGATGTGGTTTTGTTCTATGGTGATTTTCAGGAAAACAGCTCGCTGTTCGAGCTGGGCAAAGCGGTTTCCGGACAAAGCCTGATCGGCGGCTTACAGGGAGCCATCACTATAAAAACGGCCGGTCAGCCGGATCCCACCCCCATCCGGGGAAAAACCCTGATCGCGTATTTTTCCTGTACCGGCAGCACGGAGAGA
>JAAWCL010000233.1 GCA_022793235.1 Bacilli bacterium
GAATGTATTAAATTATGTAGGCTTTATAATGACAACTATGTTACTTTTTTAGAAATTCATAAACTAATTACTATGCCAAATTATTACAAAGAAAAAATTGAAACTCTAAGAAATTTATTTATTCATTCAAAATTATCTCATTCGCAAATTTATGAATTAAATTCTAGCTTAAATTTTTTTCAGAAGGAATTTGAAAATTTAGATTCTAGAACAAAAGGAATTTTAATTTCTGAAATAACTCGCATAACTAACTTTTTTGTTTCCGATTTTGATGTTATGTCTACGTTTTGCGCTGATAAAGAAAAACTATCTTTCTCTGGTTTTTCAGAGGTTCTAACTAAAGGAAAAATTGTTGTTTTAAATATGAATTTATCAGAACATACTACTCTTGCTAAAATAATCGCAGCTTATCTAAAATTAGACTTTCAAGCAGAAATTATTTCTAACTTGTCAACTTCTTCTACTAGAACTTGTGCTTTTATCTGTGATGAATATGATAAATATGTAACAAAATCTGATGGCGAATTTTTTTCTTTAAGTCGTGAAGCTAAATGTATTAATATTGTAAGTACCCAAAGCTATTCATCTTTAAAGGCAACTTTAAAAGATGATGCTAATGTTAAAGTAATTATTCAAAATCTAATTAATAAAATTTGGTTTCGTACAGATGATATTTTTACAATAGAAGAAGCCCAAAAACAGTTAGGGAAAGAAGAAAAAGAAAGAACTTCAAAAAGTATTTCTGAAAGTGCTAAACAAACTCGTTTTAGCTATATTACTAATACCTTAAATTCAGAAAATTCTAATATTTCAGAAACTTTTAGTACATCTTTGCAAAATGATTATATTTTTGAGACTAATTTTTTTACTCAAAACCTAGAAACTTTTACCGCTCTTACTTTCTTATCTGATGGCAACAAAATTTATACACCACAAAAATTAAACATGCTACCTTATTTCAAAAAATATTAATAATTATTTACTTACAATTAGTTGTTGATATATTAATATTTTGAAGTAAAGACCATGATTGTGTCGCCCTAGCTATGTTTTTACTTCAAAATATTAATATATCAACAACTTAAAGTAAAAAATAAATATTATTAAAGAATTTATAAAACGAAAGGATTGATTATTTATGAAGAAAAAAACTTTTTATTCTATTTTTATTACTATATTATTTTTAATTTTTTTAAATACATTATCTTGCTTTTCCTTTGCTTGGGGTGACCCACAAATTGTAGGAAAAATCACGTCTGCCTTTGAAAGCATTAAAGACTGGTTATTAAAAATAGCAACTCCTGCTGCTGCTGTTGCCGTAGGAACTGGAGTTTTTATGAAAAAATTTAGTTTTGGTGATGAAGAAAAAA
>JAAWCL010000234.1 GCA_022793235.1 Bacilli bacterium
AAAAAGATATAAAACATGAAATGGAAGTAACATGTGATGGAACAGATGAAATATTTTCAACAAATGAGATAATAAATAGAGTTATAGTACAAAGCATATCAGTATCAGTAAGTGACAATAAACCAGAAGGAAAACTAACAGATGAAGATACAATCGAATATTATGTAAAAATAAAAAATACAGGAACAGAAGTTATAGAAAACATTGTTGTAACAGATAGTATACCAAAACAACTTTCATACCAAAAAACAAAATATACAATAGAAGGTGAAGCAACACCAGAAATAAAAACAGGTAAAGACACATCAGTAGTAACACTAAACCTAGAACCAGGAAAAACAATAGAGATAACAGTTATAGCAAAAGCTAATGAAGTTACAGGTGAAAATGCTATAAGTGCAACAAATGAAATTTTAGTAGAATGTAAAAGTATAGGATTTTATAAAAAATATTCTTCTACACATGAAATACAACCAACAAATAAAGACATTGAAGGTCCAGATGGAACAGTACAACCAAGAAGATACAATATTTCAGGTGTAGCATGGATAGATGAAAACAAAGATGGAAAAAGAGATGCAAAAGAACCAAAATTAGAAAATATAAAACTAATGTTAATTAATGCAGAAACAGGAGAAACTGTTAAAGATGAAGCTAGAAAAGCTATAACTACAACAACAGATAAAAATGGAAGTTATATATTTGAAAACATAGAAAGAGGAAAATATATAGTAGTATTTGTATATGATACAAAGAAATATGATCTTACAAAATACAAAGCAGAAGGAATAAATGACAGCATAAATTCAGATGCAATAACAATGAAAATGAGCTTAGATGGAGAAGAAATAACAGGAGCGGTTTCTGACAATATTTCATTATTTGAAAATATATATAACATAGATATAGGATTAATAGAAAATCCAAAATTCGATTTAAAACTAGACAAGTTTATAACAAAAATAACAGTAAACAATTCAAAAGGCACCAAAGTTCATGACTACAAAGAAACACAACTTGCAAAACTAGATTTAGATCCAAAAACAATTAATGATACAACATTAGTAATAGAATACAAAATAAAAGTAACAAATGAA
>JAAWCL010000077.1 GCA_022793235.1 Bacilli bacterium
AATAATATTCCTATGCAAACCCTTGGTTGGATTTCTCCTATTGAAAAAAGAAACAAAATAAAGGAAGCTTCTGCTAAAGCATCGCTTCCGAATTAATATTTTTTTCGACTTATTAGGTATCACATCATTGACAACTACACAATTATTTTTTCTTTATTCGTTCTTCTTTTTATATTCTTCAATTATTTTTCTGGATATTTCTTTGTATGCTAAATTATTTGGATAATATGAGTCTGGATTATCAAAGTATTTATTATTATTTGATAAAAATTCTGTATCTATAAAAATGTCATTTTGTTCTCCTGCTAATTTTTTATATTTTTTATTTATTTTTTTTAACATTTCATCATATTTTGTATTATTTTCATAATATCCAATTATATATATCTCTTTTTTATAGTATTTTTTTATTTCCTTTATCAATATTTTATATTTATCTATTATATTTTTTATTATTCTATCCTCTTTATATTCTGTAAGATATTTTTCTTTATTGGCTTCTAATATTATATCATTTAGGCCAATTGATATAGATACTATATCTGCATCGGATAATAATCTTCTTATATTATAGTTCTCTGTATCTATTGTAATTACCTCATCTACTAATAAGTCATTATATAATTCTGTTATTGTCTTTGTTTTACTTGTATAGCTTTTATTATAAACTAATAATTTATTTTCTTTTTTTAAGTAATCTTTAAAGTAGTCACTATATCCATAATTTATTCCACCATAAGAATTTTCACCAAGAGATAAGGAATCTCCTATTGTTATATATATTAAATTATTTTTATTTTCTTTATTATAAATAAAATATACAGATAGACTTAATAAAATTAAGGTTAATAATTTTAGTTTTTTATACATATTTCCTCCAAAATAAAAAGAGTCTTCAATATATTTATATTTCCTCTCTCTTTATTTTAGCACCTACTTGGGTTAATTTTTCTACTATATTTTCATATCCTCTTAATATATGTTCTACATTTGTGATTTTTGTTGTACCTTCTGCTATTAGCGATGCTGCAACTAGGCTTGCTCCAGCACGCAGGTCTGTTGCTACTACTTCTTTTCCTTTTAGTTTTGTTGGTCCTATGAAAGTTGCTGTTTGATTTTTTACAGAAATATCTGCACCCATTTGACATAAATATGGAACTTGCATAAATCTATTTTCAAATATGGTTTCTTCTATTTTACATTTGCCATTACATTGTGTTAAAAGTATAGAAAATGGTTGTTGTAAGTCGGTTGGAAAACCTGGATAGGTAGATGTTTTGATATTTGTTGCTTTATAGTTCTCACTTCTACTGATTGTTATATAGTCTGATCCTATTTCTAATTTTGCACCTATTTCTTGTAATTTAGATGTTAATGATTCTATATGTTCTGGAATGATATTATCTATTTTTAGGTTTTCTCCACATAAAGCTCCTATAATTGTATAGGTTCCTGCTTCTATTCTATCTGGTATCACTTCGTGGAAGCAACCATGTAAATGTTTTACTCCATCTATTCTTATTGTTGATGTTCCTGCTCCTGTAATTCGTGCTCCCATATTATTTAAAAAGGTTGCTACATTTACTATTTCTGGTTCTTTGGCTGCATTATCTATTGTTGTTCTTCCTTCTGCTTTTACGGCCGCTAACATAATGTTTATTGTTGCACCTACTGATGCAAAATCTAAATATATTGGACATCCTATTAGTCTATCTGCTTCAACAGTATATTTATTTTCTTCTTTTTTTACTGTAGCTCCTAATGCTTCAAATCCTTTTAAATGTAAGTCGATTGGTCTTGCTCCTATTGAACAGCCTCCAGGAAAATGCATGGTTACTTTTTTGTATTTTCCTAATAATGCTCCCATAAAATAATAAGATGCTCTTAGTTTTTTTGAAAATTCTTCATTTATAACCTGATTTTGCATATTTGTTGAATCAATTATTATACTTTCACTGGCTCTTTTTGTTTTTACACCTAGGTTATTTAATATATCACATAAATTATCTGTATCAGTGATTTCTGGTATATTACATATCGTAGTTTCTGTCTCTGCTAAAATTGCTGCAGGGATAAGTGCCACAGCACTATTTTTAGCTCCACTTATTCTTATAGTTCCAGATAATTTTTGCCCACCTGTTATTTCTAATATTTTCATAAAGCCTCCATCACTATATTGTATTTCTTACTTGCTAATTAAGTGCATTATTTTATTTAAAATATTAGAGTTTGTTTTTTCTTTCTTTTATTGTTTTTTTACAAACACTTTTTCTCACTTAACTCTATAAGTATCATATTAAAGATATTTTTCTTTGTCAATAAAGGGAATAAAAAAATAAGTAAATTCAAGTCTATTTTACTTATTCTTTTTATTTTTTATAAAGGATATTAGTTTTTTATAATATTTCATACCTTGTAAATAATCTTTCCCTATATTTTCCTTTTTCATTTTGTCACCCTATATTATTATGTCTACAATTTTAAAAAATATTTTATAGATAACATTATTAATAAAATGCCTCCTATTATAGTGGCTTTTTTTTCTATTTTTTCATTTAAGTATTTTCCTATTGTTAAACCTAGTATTGTAAAAGAAAAACTTACAATTGAAAATATCATGCTTGATATATAAGTATATTCATGTGTTAGTGATAAACCTAGTCCTACTGTAAAGCTATCGATACTTACAGTTATAGCAATAATTGTTAAATATAAATAATTTATTTTTGGAATTTCTTCCTTTTCTTTTGAATTTAGTACTTCTATACCTAATATTAGAAAAATAATTCCTAAAATATAGTTTGCTATTTTTTCTAAATTTATTGAGATAGCTAAACCTATGTAATTTCCCAAAAGGGGCATTACGAAATGAAGAATTCCAACTAATATTGTAAATATAAACATTTTTCTTTTATTTAATAAATTGCTTGTTGTCATGCAAATAGATATTGAAAATGCGTCCATACTAAGTGCTAGTGCTATAGCAAAATCCATTATTATTTTATTCATGTTTTCACCTAGTATAAATTTATTATTTTCATTTTAATTTATTCTTTTATCTGTAAAAAATTCTTTTCCTTATTTCTCTTTTATTTTGTTTTTTGAAAATTTATTTAGTATATCTTTTACTAGAAGATGATATTCTACTTCTTTGTTCTTTTCTTGTTGTTCATCTATAAAACATAATGGTGGGAATAATACACACCAGAAATTTTTTCCTTGTCCTTTTCCTATTTTTACTACTAAAGATTCATAATTTCCTTCTTTATAAGTTACATTTTTGTAATTTTTTTCTGGAAAATAGTTTTCTCCATAATTTATATCATAGCCTATATTTGTATTGTTTTCTTTTAACGTAGTATTGATTGTATTTTCAAATAGTGGAATATTCTTTTTTAAAGTCATTCTTGTATCCTCAATATTTTTACTATTTGTTAAAAGTTCTTCTATATTTTTGTTTAATTTTTCTTTTACTTTTTGTTTCAAAGCTTGATCTTCTGTTGAATCAGAGTTTGCAATTACTCTTAATCTAATTGACTCTTTTGGTATAATTACTTCTTCTTTTGATAAATCATTTACTATGAATACTGCTGTTATTACACTTAACAATATAATTATTTTTTTCATTTTTATCACCCTTCACTATGGTAAAGGGATTTATTTTTGTTCTTTATTCATTTTTGATATTACAAAATATTACTTAATTAGGGAATTACTGATAATAAACAACATTCTATCACGATTTTGTAAGTCTTTTTGACAAATTATTTGAATATTATTCAAATAAGTATTTGCTATTTTTATTATTTCTTCTTTTTGGGTACATCCTATTTCAAAAGCTATTAAAAATTGGTTTTTTAAATTTTTACTTATATTACTTAAAATTTTTCTATAGAAATATAGACCTTTTTCTTTGGCATAAAGTGCTAAATGTGGTTCATTTTCTCTTACTATTGGTTCTATTTCTTCTTCCTCACTTATATAAGGGGGATTGCTTATTACTATATCGTATTTTTCTTTTCTATTTTCTAACATGTCATTTTTGATAAAATTTACATCTAAATTTAGATTTTTCGCATTTTCTTTTGCTACTTTTAAGGCTTCTTCTGAAATATCTAAAAGGGTAATATTTGTTTTTATTTTCGTAATATTTTGTTTTAATGTTAATCCTATCGCGCCACTTCCGCATCCTAAATCTATTATATCTAATGATTGATTAAAATATTTATCTATATATTTTAAAGTATTTTCTACTAATTCTTCTGTTTCAAATCTTGGTATTAAAACGTTTTCATTTACTATTAATTTATTCCCATAAAAGTTTGTATAACCTAAAACATATTGTAAAGGTTTGTTATTTTTTAGAGCTTCTACTTCTTTTATATATATATCTTGTTTTTCTTTTTCTACTTCATCATTTAGATGTAGGAATATTTCTAAAGGATTTAAATTTAGTAAATTCGCTAATAGAATTCGAGCATGATCTTTATGTATTTTAGATTGTGCGTAAACCAAAAGATTTTCTACGGTCATTATTTTTCTCCTGCTAATTTTCTGGCTTGATCTTCTGTTATTAATGCTTCTATGATATCATCTAGGTCTCCATCTATTACTCTATCAAGATTTTTTGTTGTATATCCTATTCTATGATCAGTTACTCTGTTTTGTGGATAGTTATAGGTTCTTATTTTTTCTGCCCTATCCCCTGTTCCTATTTTGCTACGTCTTTCATTTCCTTCTTCTTTTTCCTTTTTTTCAAGTTCTAATTCATATAATCTTGTCTTTAATACTTTCATAGCTTGTTCTTTATTTTGAATTTGACTTCTTTCATTTTGACATGTCACTACTGTATTTGTTGGTAAATGCGTAATTCTCACTGCTGAGTCTGTTGTATTTACTCCTTGTCCTCCACAACCTGATGATCTATAAATGTCTATTCTCAGGTCTGATTGTTTAATTTCAATATCTACTTCTTCTGCTTCTGGCATAACCAGTACTGTTGCAGTCGAGGTTTGAAGGCGTCCATTTGATTCTGTTACTGGAACTCTTTGTACCCTATGGGAACCACTTTCATATTTAAATTTGCTATAGGCTCCCTCGCCTTTTATCATAAACTCTATTTGACTAAATCCCCCTGCATCTCCTTCTATTGCGTTATAAACATCGTATTTAAATCCCTTTTTTTCAGCATATCTTGTATACATTCTAAATAGATCTCCTGCAAAAATGTTTGCTTCATCTCCTCCTGCTGCTCCCCTTATTTCTACTATAACATTTTTATTATCATTTGGGTCTTTAGGGATTAAAAGTATTTCTAACTTTCTTTCTAATTCTTCTTTTTTAGGTTCTAAAGTTACTAATTCTTCTTTTGCTATATCTTCTAGATCTTTGTCTTTTAACATTTCTTTTGTTTCTGTTATTTCTTTTTCGACTTTTTTATATTCTCTATAACAATTGACTACGCTTTCTAATTCGCTTAATTCTTTTGATAATATTCTAGTTTGTTTTATATCACTTAATACTTCTTGTTTTGTAAGGTCTTGTTCTATTTCTACATATCTTTTTTCTATTTGCTCTAAATGTTCAAACATATTATTTCTCCTTTTTTAGCTGTTATTATTATAGCATATTCTTTTTTTCTCCTCAATAATTATATATTTTTATATCATAATTCTTAGATATATTAAATTGTTTTTAACATAATTTCTATATAAAAAAATACTAGTGTTTTCTATGCATTAAGAAAATCAAAAATAATCTACTCCTACTTTAAAAATTTAGTCATTGTTTTTATTTATCCATCTGAATAAATCTAATGTTTAATAATAACATTATTTGAAGGTTAACTATTATCCTGTTCATTTTATTTTTTCTTCTTATTATATAAAAATAACAATACTTATTCAGTATTGTTGTTTTTGTTCCTTTTAATTTGTTCTATATATTTTTCCTAATCTGTTTTGTATTTTTCTTCTAAACAATTTGTCTTTTCCTCTTCTGCTTTTTTCTACATATCTTTTTGTCATACTTGAATGATTCTAAAATTAAGTGTATTTTCTCTATTTACTCTTCTAAACCTAGATCATCTTCATCTAAGACTACTAAATCTTTTAAATCTTCTGTTGTATCTTCATAAGTTGTATCATCATCTGAGTAATCATCTTCTATTTCTTCATTTAATATATCATCTTCTTCTGGTAGTTCATCCTCTTCTTCATCATATTCTTCATCAATTGAATCTATATTTTTTTTAACTTTATCTGATGTATGATTGCTTTTTAAATCCCAACATCCATCTTCTAGAAGAAGAAATCTTTTATCTGTTGATAAGGATGTATAGTAGTCTCCTATTTTATTTTCAAAACTTGATTCAGGTAATTCTAAAAGTTCTATTATTTTTTTAAATAAATCAGCTGTGTTCATTGGCTTTTTGCTTTCTTCTAGAACTAATTTTGTTATATCCTTATTGGATAATAATTCTAAATCTTCTTTTTTCATTTTACTAATTTTCATAATCTATTTATCCTCCGTTCAAGTCATTATATGTTACTCTTTCTAACTTGTTTATATTATATAAATCAACACGAGAATATATATACCATACATTTATTTCTTATGCAATATTTTTTTACATTTTTTCAGGAACATTTATTCCTAAAATATTTAGAATTTCCATATTTGTCTTGTATACTAAATGAGTTAGGGCAATCCAACTTTCTTTTAGATCTTCATCTGTTTCAGCTATAATTTTATTTTCATTGTAGAATGTATTATAACTACTGGTTAACTTATATATGTAATCAGTTAGTTCATTGAGAGATTTTTCTTCTAAACAATTTGTAAGTATTTGTGGGAAATCTAGTAAAAGTAGGGCAGGGGCTCTATCTATTTCATTTTTGAATTTTTTTAAAGCATATTTTTTTATACTTGCTTTTTCTAGAAGGGACTTCATTCTGATTGTAGAATATAATAGAAATGGTCCTGTTTTTCCATCTAGACTTGTGAATTTTTCAGGTGAGAAAACATAATCTGTTTCTCTATAAGGAATTAAGTCTGCATATTTTAAAGCAGCAATTGCTATTTTTTTTGCTGTTTCCTGCTGTTTTTCTTCTTCTACCATGTCTTTATTGAGTCTTTTGGTTGTTTCTTCCTCTAATATTTTAATTAGTTCCTTCAAGCTCATCACGTTTCCATCTCTTGTTTTAAATGGTTTTTTATCTTCTCCATTTAAAGTTCCAAAACCAAAAAATTCTAATTTTAAATCTTTTGGTACTAGCTTTGATTTTTTTACGGCTCTAAAAATTTGTTCAAAATAAAGGGCTTGTCTATTATCTGCAAAATACCATATTTCATTTATATCGAATCTTTTTAATCTTGAATAAATAGTTGCTATATCACGTGTAGCATAAAGAGTACCTCCATTTCTTTTAATGACTACAAGTGGGGGCATTGGGGATGTATCTTGTTCTTCTTTTACATCCATTATTTGAGCATCTTCGCTTTCTTTTAGATAGTTGTTCTTTTCTAAATAATCAATTACTTCTGGTATATAAGGATAGCAGTCTGTTTCTCCTTCGTATAAATCAAACACTACATTTATGTCTTTATAAACTTGTTTTATATCTGAAATAGAGATATCTTTAATTTTGTTCCATAGAGCTGTATAGGCTTTATTTCCTTCTTCTAACTCTTTTGTAATTTCAACGACTTCTTCCATTCTTTCTTTATTTTCTTTAGCTGCAATCGATGCAATAGGATATATCTCTCCTAGTTCTTCTTCTGTTATATTAAAGTCTATTTCTTCGTAATTTCCTGTGTAGTTTTCATCGAAATAGGCTAGAGTAGGGTATCTTTTTTTTATTTCAGATATTACCATTCCTGATTGTCTTCCAATATCTCCAAAGTGTACATCACTTATGACTTCTAATCCTAAATATTTTGCTAAACGTTTTATAGCTTCTCCAATGTTTGCAGAACGTAAGTGTCCTACGTGAAGTGTTTTGGCAACATTTGCTCCTCCATAATCCATAAATATGTTTTTTTTCGGTACCTTATCTATATTTAGATTAAAGTCATCTAAAATTTGATTTAAGGCTGTCTGTAAAAAATAAGGACTTAGTGTTAGATTGATAAAGCCTGGTCCTGCTATATTTACATTAATAAAACGAGGATCCTTTTTCAGTATGTTTACTATTTTTTCTGCTATATCTCTTGGATTTTCATTATATATTTTCGAAAGTCTCATTGCATCATTTATTTGATAATCTCCTAAATCTTTTCTTGAAGAAGTTGCAAAAATTATGTCTTCTACATCATATCCTGCATTTTTTATTATGCTTTTTAAGGAATATTTTAACTCTTTTAATATACTCATATTTTTCTCCTTTTTCTTTATTTTTTCTTGTCCATTAGAAATTTTTTTTATTGTATCATTCTATTTTTATTTTGCCAAGGGTAGGGGATATAGTTTAATTTCCATTTTTTTATATCATTATTTTAAATTATTATTTTTCTTTTATATCCATCTTTATACTATGTTGTATCCATTTTATGTCTTCTATTGATTTATTCATATTGTATCTTCCATTGCCTATTGGATAAAAAACTGCATAACATTTATACTTTTTTCCATTGATATTTTTTTCAAATACTTGTTTTCTAACTTGGGATACTGCTATTTTTTTATTTATTACAATACTACTTACCTGATTTCCAAATAGTACTATAACTTTTGGATCAATAATTTCTATCTCTTTTTCTAATAATTCTAAGTATTCTTTATACACACTATCTGGCAGAGGTCTTGCATCAATTTGTGTACATTTTCCTAAATTTGTGATAAAGTACTTGTGCTTTTTTACATTATCATATACTTGTTTTGAAAATTCTACTGTCCATTCTTTTCCTTTTATTTCTTTTATTTTCCCATATATTTCTTTATCTAATAAATTTATAGCATAGAATAAATCCCATACATTTTTAACCCCTATCCATGGATATCTTGGACCCATCCATTCTTTATTTGATGCTAAAATTTTACCTGTTGGGTTCATAAATACGAAGCAGATATCTGGATTTTTGTCACATCCACCATTATAAATAGAGTTTAGTTCTTTTGCTCCATGTTTTAATTGGAGTTTATCATATTCTTTATTTAAGTCCTCTAGTTTCATATTTATTCTCCATTTTAAGTGTTTTCTTCTCCATATTCTAACTTATAGGTATATTGTTCATCATTTAAAGTGTATCTTATCTTTATTTCTTTTTTATTTTTCAGCATTTCTTTTGTATATATTTCTAATTTTATTTCTTGATTTATGTCTTTTACTATCATTGTTCCTTGGGTTTCTTCTTTTGTTTTAAAAGGTAAATATAAATACATTTCTTTGTTGTCTCTTTCTAATGTATCATTTTGCAAATTGTATATGGTTACTGTTTTTTCTTTGTCTTTTTCTATGTAGTAAATATATTTTTTCTCTTCATAAGTTGCTTCGACTTTATCTATTCTTTTTGTTTCTTTTGAAGTAATGCTTGCTCTTATTTTTATCTGTTTCATTTTCATTCCTACTTTACTTTTGATAAAATATTTTTTCTGTTTTGATTATAACATGTTTTTCTTGAAACTATTACATATTTCTAAATTTTTGTTTCATACTACTTATGAAGGTGATACTTTATGAAGCATTTAAAAAGAATTCGTAATTTATTTTTTGTTTTCTCTTTTTTTGGTTTACTCCTTTTAGTAGGTGCTTTTTGTTATGCTAAATTTAGTCCTAAATTAGAGATCAAGTCTGCTAACAATTTGGTTCTTTATGATAGTAGCAAAACTGTTTTTTTTCAAGGAAGCGATAATAAAGAATGGGTAAGTCTTTCTGATATTAGTGAAAATGTTATCCATGCTACTATTTCTACTGAAGATAAGAATTTTTATAATCATAAGGGTTTTGATATTTTTCGTATTTTAAAAGCACTCTATATTAATATAGTCAATCGTTCTACTAAGCAGGGTGCTTCTACTATTTCACAACAATATGCAAAAAATTTATTTTTGGATTTTGATAAGACTTGGAAGAGAAAATGGGATGAGGCTTTATACACTTTGAGATTAGAGGCTAATTATAGTAAAAATGAGATATTGGAGGGGTACTTAAATACCATTAATTATGGACATGGTATGTATGGAATTGAAAATGCTAGTAAGTATTATTTTAATAAGCCTGCTAAAGAATTGGATCTTGCTGAAGCTAGTATTTTAGTTGGTGTACCTAAATCTCCTAGTAATTATTCTCCACTTGTCAATTTAGATATTGCAAAGAAAAGACAAAAGATTATTCTTGATTTAATGGTTAAAAATAACTATATTTCACAGGCAGAGGCTGATCGTGCTTATAATAAAAAACTTGAATTTTATGGTAAAAAAGAGGAAGGGGACTCTAGTACTATTATGTATTATCATGATGCGGTTCTAGATGAATTGAATCAAATTACTAGTATCCCTAAAAATTATTCTGAAACAAAGGGGCTTAAAATCTATACTAATTTAGATGTTGCTGCTCAAATGGAACTTGAAAAGAATATCAATGAACAACTTGCTGAGGAGGAGGAATTACAAGTTGCTGCTGTTATGATGAATCCAAATACTGGAGGGATTGTTGCTCTTATTGGTGGAAGAGATTATAATCAATCTCAATATAACCGTGCTACCACTGCTAGAAGGCAGGTAGGTTCTACTATGAAACCTTATCTTTACTATGCTGCTCTTGAAAGTGGTTTTACTACTAGTAGCTCTTTTACAAGTGAGAAGACCACTTTTACTTTTTCTGAAAGAGATGATTATTCTCCTAAAAATTATAATGATAAATATGGAAATAAGGCTATTAGTATGGCGGCAGCTGTGAGTTATTCTGATAATATTTATGCTGTTAAAACTAATTTATTTTTGGGAAGTGATTCTCTTATTAATGTGGCAAAAAGGGTAGGTATTACTACTAATTTTGATGATGTTCCTTCATTACCACTAGGAACGAATGAAATCAAAATGACTGAGATGACTGCAGGATATGCTTCTTTTGCTAATCTTGGATATAAAGTTACTCCTCATCTTATCGAAAGAGTAGAGGATTCTGAGGGACATATTTTGTATGAGGCTGAAAACAAAAAAACTTTAGTTTTAAATTCTAGCATTGTTTTCATTTTAAATAATATGCTTACTGCTACTTATGATCCTTTATACATTGATTATAATTATCCTACAGCTATAGGTCTTGCTTCAAAACTTAAACATACTTATGCATTAAAAAGTGGTACGACTAATACAGATGAATGGTATATTGGTTATAATAATGACATTGTAACTTCTGTATGGCTTGGCAATGATGATAATAAAGAAATTCCTACAAATGTTGCTCTTTATGCTCAAAATATTTGGTATAAAAGTATTGAAAATTACGAAGATGGAAAAGAAAATAAATGGTATGATAAACCTGACAATGTTTCTGCTGTACTTGTTGATCCTATTTCAGGACAAATTGTAGATGAGACTGCTAATAAGAAAAAACTTATGTATTTTATTAAGGGAACAGAACCATCCACTTCGCAGGCTGTATTTGATGAAAAGTTAAATGAAGTAGGGATTGAGTAATATTCTTCCCTTTTTTACATATACTTATGGTGTATAAGGAAAGGAAGATTTTATGAATAATAATTACATGTATTCAAATTATCCAGGTAGTAATATAAGAGTAACACCTTCACGAGGAGGGCAAATGCAGGATATGTATAATGATAATATGCTATCTCCTTTTGTAGGAAAGTCTGCTTCTTTTTATTTAACTTTTAATAATTCAAATGAGTGGCGTGATACTATTTTTAAAGGAAATATTCAGGATACCAATAAAGATTATACTACTATTGTGGATTCTACTACAAATAAACCTGTTTTGCTATGGAATAAATATATTGATTATATTATATTGGATACATAATTCTATTCAATATATGAGCATATTTTTTATTTTTAAAGATATGCTTTTTTATGGAACTTTTTATTCATTTTTACATAAGAAAAAAGAAAATAGGACTAGTATCCTTTTTCTTTTTTTGTTATAATTTATTAATAAAAGTAGGGAGATGTTTTTTTTGGATATTAAAATTTTAATAAGTGTTGGTATTTGTTCTTTTGTTCTTTTATTTTTTCTTTTCTCTATTTTAAAGCTTAAGAGACAAGCTAAAAGTATTATTTATAAAATTGATGTAGCTCTTGAAAGTATTGGTGAATGTTTAACTAAAAATATTGATATCTTGGATAATAGTAAAGATTATATTAAGGATGAAGAATTTTCTGAAGGTTATGATAAAGTTGATTTTGGGGATATGAATAGTAAAGAGACATATCAAATAGTTGATAAATACAATTCTATGTTACGGGATATTATTATTGATGATGATGAACTTAATCATAATAAAGATTTAGTTCAACTCATTGATGAGTTGAATGGTGTTAAAAGTTATATTGAGGGTTCTATTCAATATTACAATGATAATGTTTGTGAGTATAATAAAATTTTTGATGGATTTGTAGCTCGTTTAATGAAGTCATTTTGTGGATACAAAAAATTTGATGAGTATTCCAAAGATTCTATGAGTACTTTATAGATTTGGGGAGCGATAAAAAATTTCTTATTATATATAAAAGAACTTATCTTTTTTGACAAGTTCTTTTTAATTATTTCCCGGGAAATAATTTTATATTTCCCAATTTATTTCATCTATACCTTTGCTTTTTAAATAATCATTTGTTTTGGAAAAGGGTCTACTACCAAAGAAACCATTATATGCTGAAAATGGAGAAGGGTGGGTTGATTCTATTATATAATGATTTTTATTGGTTATTAAAGTCTTTTTACTTCTTGCATAACTTCCCCAAAGTATAAACACTACTGGTTCTTCTTTTTCATTTATTATTTTTATTACATTGTCTGTAAATGTTTCCCATCCTTGTTTTTGATGAGATGCTGGATGATCTTTTATTACTGTTAATACTGAATTTAATAATAATATTCCTTGCTTTGCCCATGGGATAAGTGAATTGTTACTTGATATTTTTATATTTAGGTCACTTTCTAATTCTTTAAAAATATTTTGTAAAGAGGGTGGTCTTTTTATTTTATTTTTTACAGAAAAGGATAATCCTTCTGCCTCATTTTCTCCATGATATGGATCTTGTCCTAATATTACAACCTTTAAATTCTCATAAGGTGTATAACGAAAGGCATTAAATATTTCATTTTTTGGTGGATATATTGTTTTTTCTTTATATTCTTCATTTACAAAATTTATTAAGTTTTTAAAATACTCCTTATTATATTCTTCTTCTAAATATTTATCCCAGCTATTTCCTATCATTCTTACCTCCTATTTATGATATGTTTCATTATTTTTTATTTTATATGCTCTATATATTTGCTCTAACAAAATGACTCTAAATAGTTGATGAGGAAATGTCATTTTGGAAAAAGAAAGGGAAAATTTTTTCTTCTTTAGTACATCTTCAGATAGTCCATTACTTCCTCCTATTATAAAGCATATGTTTGAATAATCTATATTAATTTTTGTTATTTTTTCTGCAAACTTTTCAGAGCTTAATTGTTCTCCTTTTACTTCAAGGGTTATTATATAGTCTTTTGTATTTACATATTTTAATATATTTTCTCCTTCTACTTTGATTGCTTTTTTTATATCTTGATCGTTTTCATCTTTTAATTCTATTATTTCAAAATTCGTATATTTTTTTATACGTTTTACATAGTCTTCTATTGCTTCTCTTAAATACTTTTCTTTTATTTTTCCTATACAAATTATTTTGATCATTTTTTCACCTTATACTTCTATTACTGGACTTACTTCATTTTGATGAGCGATAATTAGTTCTATATTCTTTTCGAATAAAGCTTCTTTTGCAATTTTTAGAGCTAAATTTTCATCATTATTCTGTTCACTTAAGTGAGCTAAAACTACGTATTTTGTATTTTCTCCTACGACTTGTTTTAGATATGATGCTGTTGTTCTATTAGAGAGATGACCTCTATCACTGATTACCCTTTGTTTTAGAAAGGGTGGATAAGGTCCATTCATTAACATTTCTTCATCATGGTTGCTTTCTATCAAATAAATATATTTATTTTCTATCATTTTTAAATATTTTCTATTGATATATCCTGTATCTGTTATATAAACTAAACTTTTATTTTTATATGTTATTATATATCCTACAGAACAAGCTGTATCATGTGATGTATGAATTAGTTCTATTGTTATTGATCCTAATTTATTTTTATTTTTTATAAATATTGCTTGATTTTTAGGTACTATTTCTTTTAATTCTTCATACATCTCTTCTGGTATTAATATTTTTAAATTTGTATTTTTTATTATACCTTTTAATCCTTTTATATGATCAGCATGTGAATGAGTTATTAATATTCCAAAAAAAGAGGAGAAGTATAAATTATTTTCTTCTAATCTCTTTTTTAATGGACTATATAAAATTCCAGCATCTATTATTAAATTTATATTATCACATAATACTATAGCACAATTTCCCTTTGAACCACTTGCTAATGTTTGAAATTTTAAATCTTTTTTAGTACATAGACATGGCATTTAATACTTTTCCTCCTGAATATGGTGGACCGCCTAACCAAATTGAGTAGTGTAGGTGTACTCCTGTTGCAAATCCACTGTCTCCCATTCCTCCTATTACTTGTCCCTTTTCTACTTGTTGTCCTTTTTTTACTGCGAATCCTTGTAGATGGGCATACATTGTATAGTAACCATTATTATGATTGATTACTATATATTTACCATTGTCCCATTTTTCAGCGACTATTATTACTGTTCCTGATTGTGCTGCATATATAGCAGAATTTCGTCCGCAACCTGCTATATCTGTTCCATCATGTAATGTTCCCCAACGGTAACCAAATGGACTTGATACTGAATTACATGATGCTGGCCATCCCCAAGCTCCTGCTGTTGGAATAGGACTACCCGTATATAACTCTTCTTTTCCACCTTTTACAATAATTTCATTGATTACTGGAGTTATTTCTTCTGTATTTGCAGTAATAATATTTGTTGTTTCTCCATTTACTTTTCTTACTTTTTGCGTTACTCTATTTTTTCCATTTACTCCTTGTTGAGTTGTTTCTTGGTAACCTACGGTTTTTGAATTGTCATACCTTGTTTCAGTTTGGTATTTTTTTTCTTCGTAGGCAACAACTTCATCTTCTTCTACAATATTTATTTGTGGATTCAAAATCCCTATATTTACATTTTGGCCAGCATAGAGTAGGGCATTCTCTGAAGTGAATTCTGGATTCATAATTAGAAATTCTTCATTTGACATTTTATTATTGTAAGCAATATCGTTTATTGTATCTCCATCTTTTATTGTATAGATAGCTTGACTCTTTGTTGTTCCAAATAATAGATATCTACTTAATTCATCTACTTCCTGATATATTTTTTTGTTTGTTGGAATTTTTCCTTTTTTTATAGTTATATCATTTTCAATGTATATTTTTTCTATTATTTTACCTGTTTCTTTAATCTTTTGTTTTTTATTTGATTTATATGTGTTATAGTCTTCATTTGTGATAAATGACTTTACTGTTTTATCTATAGAATCTGTAAATACTTTTTTATCTATTACATATATCTTTATATTTTTGGTTTCTGTTTTATCTTCTTCTTTTGATGCTATTTCTTTTTTTATATTAATTTCGTAACCATCTATAGAAAATGAGCTACTATCTTTAATCTTTGTATATATTTCTTCAGATGATGAAATATCTTCTTTATATGTAATCTCTTTTTTTATATCTAATTCATCAGGAGCGTATACTTTTTTTATGTTATATTTTTCTTTTAGACTTTCTTGTTCTCTATCTATATATTTTTCTAAATCTTCCTTTGATTCTACTAATCCAATAGATTTTCCTTTTAAATAGACATGATATACTGTTTTTGGTGTTAATGAAAATTTCTGCATTCCAAGGTTTAAACTGATTATTCCTGCTAAGGCTATAGTTAGTATTTTTTTATGTTTCATTTGCTCTATTCTCCTTTCTTAAATTTAGAAATGTGGAAGTATTTTTTTTAAATAATAATTCAATTGTTGCAGTTGGACCATTACGATGTTTTCCTATTATTAATTCTACAATACTTGTATTATCTTCATTTCTAGCTTCCTTATTATAGTAATCATCTCGATATAGAAATGAAACAATATCGGCATCTTGTTCAATTGAACCTGACTCGCGTAGATCACTCATTAATGGTCTTTTATCTTCTCTTCCTTCTACTGCACGAGATAGTTGTGCTAAAGCAATAATTGGTATATTCAATTCCATAGCTAATGTTTTTAGTGAACGAGAAATATCAGATACTTCTTGCTGTCTATTTGCTCCATAATTTTTACCACCTGATATCAATTGAAGATAATCTATTACTACAAGACTTAAACCTTTTTCACTATTTGCAAGCCTTCTACATTTTGCTCTTATTTCTCCTATAGTAATTCCTGGTGTATCATCTATAAAAATATTGGTATCTTCTAATTGACTAATTGCTTCATTGACTCTTTTCCAATCTTCATTTAATAGTTTTCCCGATTGGAGTTTGTAACCCTCTAATTGTCCAAGAGATGATATAATACGATTTGCTAATTGTTCTGCTCCCATTTCCAGATTGAATACAGCTACTGTTTTTCCTGTGTTTATTGCTACATTCGTTGCTAAATTTAAAGCAAATGCTGTTTTTCCCATTGCTGGACGAGCTGCTATAATTATAAACTGATTTTCATGTAATCCTGATGTTAATTTATCAAGGTCGTACCAGCCAGTAGGTAATCCTGTTACTTCTCCTTTTGTTTCTGCTAGTTTTTCTAAATTTTTTTCAGCTTGATTCATCACTTCTTGAATTGATTTAAATTCTGTTGATTTACGTGTTTTTACTATGTTTAAAATTTTTCGTTCAGCAGAATCTAAAGTATCATTTAAATCTTCCTCTGGATTATAACCATCTTCTGCTATGGAGGTTGCTGTTTCAATTAAATTTCTTAATAGTGCTTTTTCTTCTACACCTTTAATATAATACTCTACATTGGTAGCTACAGGTACGAAGTTCATTACTTCTGTTATATATTCTACTCCACCAACTTCATTTAACTCATTTTTTTTCTGTAAATCTTCTGTTAAAGTAATAATGTCTAAAGGTACTTTTTGTTCATGAACATGTCTTATTGCTGAAAATAGTTTTGCATTTTTCTCATCAAAAAATTTAGTTTCATCTAAACTTTCACAAGCTTTTTCTAAAGCATATTTTGATAGAAAACATGCCCCTAAAACTGATTTTTCTGCTTCTATATTATTTGGGAGTGTTCTAAGAGCCATTTTTTTCACCTCTTTATTTTATTACATGTATTTTTAGTTTTGCTTTGATATCTTCAAAAAGATTAATATCTACATAATGAAAACCTAATGATGAAATAGGATTGTTTATTTCTATTTGCTTTTTATCAACTTTATATCCTTTTTTTGTTAAGCTTTCTTTTATTTGCTTTACACTTATACTTCCAAAAACTTTATCTCCTTCTCCTGTATTTACTTTGAAGTCGATTGTTTCTTTTTCTAATTGTATTTTTAGTTCTTTGGCTTTTTCTTTTTCTTTATTTTTTTGTTTTTCTTCAAATTTATTTTCTTGTTCTAGTTTTCTTAAATTATCATCTGTTGCTTTTATAGCGTAGTTATTTTTTATTAAATAATTTTCTGCATAACCATCTTTTACTTCTTTAATTTCTCCTTTTCTTCCTTGTTTTTTTAGGTCTTTTATGAAAATAACTCTCATATTTCATCACATTCCTTTCTTTTTTATAATACATTAATCATCAAAACTATCTAATAGAATGTAATTGATAACATCTACTTTTATTGTTTATTTTGTTTTTTTAGTTCTTTTTTTAATAGAGTATGTGCTTCACTAATTGTTTTTTTCTCAAAGGTACATGCTCCATTATAAGCATCTCCTCCTCCTCCTAAATGTTCTAATATATTTGTAATATTATAATTTCCTAATGAGCGCGCTGAGAGTCCTATTAAATCTTTTCCTATCTTTCCTATTACAAAACTTGCTTCTATATCATTAAAGAATAATAGCGTATCTGCTATTTTTGCTAAGTCTTCTCTTCTATATGTGATATATTGGGTTCCCTTTGTTATTGCTATATTATCAATTACTTCTATACTCGAAAGTAACTTTTGACGTTCTACATATTCCGTTATGTCTTGTTTTAGAAGGTATTGTACTTTTTTTGGACTTCCTCCCATTGCTGTTAAAAAATAAGCTGCATAATAGGTATCTGCTGTCGTTTTTAGTGTAAAATTATTTGTATCTAGTATTATTCCTGATAATAACAATGTGCAAACATATGGAGAAATATCAATATTATATAAATTTATTATGTTTACGACTATCTCGCAAGTACTAGATGTGTTTTCTTCTGTTATGATTAAGGCATCTTCAATTGTATCTTTTCCTAAATCATGATGATCGATTATTATCTTTTTTGTAAAATAATCTAGGGAACTTTCATTTTGAACTAGACATTTCTTGTTTGTATCTAGAATCATTAATAGGTTTTTTTTGTTTTTTTTATGTAAATAGACAGGAATATCTTCTGATTTTATAATATTATAACATCCGTCTATTTCTTTTAATACCTTGGTAACTCCCATTTCTGTATCTATGTCGTCAATTACTATAAAACATTCTTTTTTTTGTTGTTTTAGTATATTATACATGCCTATACAACTTCCTATGGCATCTAAGTCTAGATTTTTATGTCCCATTAAAAAAACATTTTTTGCTTTTTTTATTCTTTTCTTTAGTTTTTTCTTATTTTCTACTAGTCCCATAATTCCTCCACTTGCTATTACTATTATATAATAATTTTTTCTCCTTGTCTAATGAAGAAAATTATATAAACTTATCTATAATCTTCTTTTCATTCTATCTCTTTTGTTATTTATATTTAATTTTATTTATTATACAAAAAAAACATTGATTTCCAATGCTTATTTTGTATATGGTAATAGTGCTATTGCACGTGCTCTTTTTATTTCACGTGCTATTACTCTTTGGTGACGTGCGCATGTTCCTGTTATACGACGTGAAACAATTTTACCTTTTTCATTTATATATCTTTTTAAAGTTTCTGGCTCTTTATAATTCACAGTTTTACCTGTACATAGCATACAAACTTTTTTCTTTTTACGATAAAATTCAGCCATTTCTATCCTCCTTTTTAAAATGGTAATTCGTTATCATCAATTTCAATACTCGCACCAAAATCTGCAAAAGGATTGGAATCTATATCTGCTCCTGAAAAATTTGAATTTTCTTCCTCTTGTATTGGTATTTCAAAATCATATGGGGTAGGTTCTGGAGCGTTTTCTTCTGATGGTTGTTCATTTGTACTTGTTCCTGTGCGACGACTTCCAGGTCTTGCTCCTAAAAATTCAATATTATCAGCAACTATTTCTGTTATATAACGTCTTTTGCCATCAGGAGCATCATAAGTTCTAGATTGAATTCTTCCATCTATTGCTACTTGACTTCCTTGACTTAAATAATTTTTTACATTCTCAGCTTGTTTTCTCCATACTACGATATTTACATAATCTGTAGTTCTTTCTCCTGCTGAATTAGAATATGTTCTACTTATTGCAAGGGAAAATGTGGCTACTGCTGTATTTGCTCCTGTATATCTTAATTCTGGATCTCTTGTTAGTCGACCTATTAAAAATACTTTATTCATAATTTCCTCACTCTTAGTCTTCTACTTTAATTGTTAAATAACGAAGTATATTTTCATTAATTCCAGCAACGCGAGTAAATTCGTCTATTGCTTTGCTTGATGCTTCAACAACATATAAGAAATAATAACCTGTTTTTACTTTGTTAATTTCATATGCTAACTCTTTTTGACCAAGAGCTTTCTCTTCTACTATTTTTGCGTTATTATCTGTTAATACTTTTTTCATAGTCTCTGCAATATTTTTAATTTCTTGTTCCTCAATTGTTGTTTTTACTATGAATGTTATCTCATATTTATTCATTTTTACACCTCCTTTTGGACATTAGGCCTTTTTCAAGGCAAGGAGTATTTTAAATACTCGTATGTATTATATCAAATGTTTTTTTATTTGTAAATTGTTTCTTTTTTTAAGTTTAGGTTTTTTACTAAAAAAAATATCGAATTTCAATCAAAAAACATCTTATAGACAAATTTTAATATTTTTTTCTTCAAATTTTTGATTAAATGCATGTCAATATAGAACATCGTTTAAATGTTCTTTTTTCCTTTATTAAGTTTGTTTATTTTTATAGTTTTAACTGCATTTGCT
>JAAWCL010000078.1 GCA_022793235.1 Bacilli bacterium
TGCCTTCTCCATATAAAATATATTCTTCAAATGTTTCGACTGATTTTTCAGCATTATCAATAATATTTTGTATTAATTTATCTTTTAATTCTGTCTGTTCTTTGCTTAAATGTTCTCTTGGAAAATTCATATTAATAATATTTTTTACTATATTAATTTTACTTTCATATTTACTTTTTTGCATATTCAATGTAGTTTCATCACATACATTTTTATATTTCATTGCCATAATTAAATCTCCCATTAACTTAGATATTTCGCCTCCATATCTATATTTATCAGTAGCAAACCCACCATATCCTAGTTTTTTTCCTACTATGTCATCTAAAGCGTGCGCCCACTCGTGAGCCAAACTACCAGCACCTTTCATTTTAGTCAAATTTATAACTTCTCTGTCTGACTCATAATGTGCTAAAGCATTTCCATTACCACGAGAGCCAAAAGCAATAGCTAATCTATTTCCTAATGATATATCTGTAGGAGAAATAGCTAATGCTTTGCTTAAATCTAGCAAAGCATCATATCCAAAGTTTAGTGAATGTTGTCTGTCATTTTCATTTAGCCAATTACCAAACTCTCCTCCTTTAAAGTTAAATGTATCTAACATATCTTGACCTGTTATATTTTTATTATCTTTTCTGTAATCTTCACCATTACGAGTTATATTTTGTAACTGTTCTGGAACAAAGTTTTTTCTTCTATTTTGTGTTTTTCCGTTACTTTTTGTTTCTACTTTATAATGAGATAATATATATTGTTTTGCCTCATCAATACTTGCTAGATTATTAGCAATTATAAATCCACCTCGTTCTATAAAAACAGTATTTTCTTTCCAATTATCTGTATTTGCAAATATGCCTTCTGGATATATAAAACTTGTACCAAATCTTTCTTTAACATTTAAAACATTTCTATCATGATGATCTTTTTTAAATTTAACATTATCATTATCAAATGTATAAATTTTAAACTTTGACAATATTTTATCATTATCACTATATCCAAATTGCTTTTTCTTGATTTTTGAATCTATTTCCCAAAAGTTCTGTACTTGTGCTGCTTTCAGTAATTTACTATCAATATATCCATAAGCAGTATTTTTGATAGTAACATATCTTGAATTTTCTCTACGAATAATGTATTGGTCCATATAGTCTTTATAAAAGTTCAATACTTCTTTTTCAGTAGTTATATTCATTACGAAATCTCTTAATTTACTAACAAATTCTATATATCTTTCTTGTTTTAATTTTATATCTTCCTTCATATCAAACGAATAGACATTAGGTTTTACCATTGTTGCATCTCGTATCATTTTCATAAAATATACTACTCTAGCAGATAAACCTTCTTCTATCATTTTTTGGTAATTAGGCTTTTTCCAAACATTGTCCTTTTTTATGAGATTATTTCTTTCTGCATCATTCATATAAGTTAAGTCATCTATTATAATCCCTCTGTTTTTCCATAAATCCTTTTTTGCACCACCAATTTTTTCTCCAAAATCTTGTATCTCCATAAGTACCTCCCTATAACCTATATATTATAGTCAATATCATTATGCTTTACTTCAAAAGCATCTTTACAAAGTTCTAAATCTTCTATCTTTAATTGTTGTACTATATAATCTTTTAATTCATCTACAGTATTTACATCGGCAAATTCGTCAAAAAAGCCAGTTATAAGAATAAAATCTGTTTCATCTTTCTTTGTCGTACCTTCTGTTACTGTACCTAATTTTCCGTCACATGCAGTTTGTATCGCAAATGGTGGGTTATATAGTGTTGAACTAACATTTTTATTGTTATTAATTCTTTTAGCAAATTCATTTATTTCTGTTGCTTTTTCATTAATTCCCATACAAACCTGTGCTGTATCAATACCTATTTCAGTATTATTCATTTTCATACCTTCAAAATGTGTATATTTTCCTATATCTAGTAAATTGCTAGTTGATTTTTCTCTTTTTATTAAAATTGAAAAATCTAGTCCTTTTATATTAAATTCTAGTCCATCTTCTTCTTCCATTTCATCTACTTCTTTTATAAGAAATATCACTTTCCAATCTTCACTTTTGTCAAAGTTCTTCTCATATCTGCACCACACATTTTGCAAATAATGAGGATCACTTACAACAATTTTATTAAAGTTCTTAATCTTACCTTCAAATTTCAATTTATTCCCTCCTCAAAAAAAACACCTATTATAGATGTTTTAATTATATGAATATTCATATTCATTTTCTTTTTTTAATTCTATATCTTTTTCAATAGCATAATTTTTCATTGTTTGTAACTTTTTCAATTTATCAGTATATTCTGTTTTCTTTTTTACTAACCTATCTAAGCTAACTTTTAAATAATATTTACCATGTATATAAATTTCATCTTCTAAATTTGTATCTAATGTTAAATCTATAAAAGGTTTTCCTAATTTTTCTTCTAAAGCATTTTTTTCAATTTTTGCATTTTCTACTGTTTCTTTTAAATCCTTATTATCTCTATTACATTCTTCAATTTTTTTATTAACTGTATCTAATCTTAGTTGAATATTATTTATTCTATTGTGTTTTTTTTTCCACCTCAATAATATCCTTTTTCTTTTTTCCTATAATTATATCTATAATAGAATATTTCTTATTTTCTATTTGTGTTCGTTCATCAAGTAAATCACTTAGTTGTTCTTGTAACTTTCCTTGTTCTTTTAGATAATCATATATAACATATTCTTCCTTTTGTATTCTAGCAGAATGATAATATATTAATTCATCTAATTCAATTAATTTATAGTAATCTTCTTTATGATTAACAATATATAAAGCATGTTCGCATATATCTATTTCATTATCAAAATAATCTGGAAAATCTGCAACAAACAAAGGAATTACTTTTTTCATAAAGTTTTCATCTTCAATATATTTCACTAAAGAATTATATAAGTAATATTCTGTCGAATGAATTGTTACATCAAGTCCACCATAATATGAAATTAAATCATCGTCTATATCATTTTCATGATTAACTTCTGCATTTATTTTTAAATTTCTATATCGTTCATTTATTAATTCATCTTTATTTCTTATTTCATCTGGTAAAGTTTTAAAAACTATATCGTCTCTTAATTCTTTTAGTTTTTTTATTGATAAATCAATATTATATAAGTTTTCAACTTTTTCTAGTTTAGTATTTCTTTCACTCTCATCAAGAAATGTTATATATTCATTAGCTAATTTTGAAAAAATATATACATCAGTTCCTTTATGAGAAACAAGACCCCCTCCTGCAAAATCCAAAGGTCCCCATACTTTTGATATTCCTATTCCATATCCGTTTTTTATATAAATGTTTTCGCTATGTGCTTCAAAGTAAGGTTTATCTTCTGTTTTATCTATCTCAAAGTATTCATTTTTAAATAATTCTCTAAACTCATTCATTATTTCATCTGATGTATTTATCTTTTTATCGTTAAAATCTTGAATAAGAATATTAATTTTTCTTTTTATATCTTCTAAATTATTCATGATACACCTCTTTCATTAAAACATATCATCTGTTATATCCTTATCATTATTTGCAAGTGGAAATTTAATACCATTAATTTCTTTATACAAGTCTTTTACTTCCATATATTCTTAATTCACCAAGAGCATTGGTTTTAAAATAAACTTGTTTGTTATTATTATTCATTAAAAATCCTCATTATTAAGCTATTTTTCTGAATTCTTGCTCTGTATAGTGTAAGTTGCAACAGTCATCTTTGTTAGGATTTACATTATCTCTCCAATAGTTATAATGTTCTGTTACATCTTCACATACAGTTAATTCTTTAAATCCTGTAAGCTTTTCAATTTGTTTAATTTTTTCTTCTAAAGGTAAATGCAAATAATTACTTTGTTTTAAAGTATATTTATCAAAGTCAATCTCTGTAAACCATCTTTTCATAAAGGTATTTACTCTTAAAAACTCTACTAATATACGTTCGCATTTTATAGAGTTAAGAATATCAAATTCAATTAATTCTGGAATAAAAGGAGAGAGCCTTAATTGAACATCATATCCTAAAGAACCTAGTTTTTCTACCGCTGCAATTCGCCTTGATGTACTAGGGGCTTTTTCATACTTAAAAGCTGTCTTATCATCTGTACTTGTAATTGATATTTGAATGTGTGCAAGTTCTTTATCAAGTATCTCTAAATACTTATCACTTGCAACCATATCTGATTTTGTTACAATCAAATAGTGGATTCTTCTTTTATTAAGTAATTGAATTGTCTTATAGGTAACTCTATAAGCATTTTCAAAAACTTGAAAACAATCTGTCATTCCCCCTAATCTAACAACAGTACCAGGCTCTATTTTATTTATTTGTTTTTCAATTTTATTTATATCTGCAACTCTAGGATTTAATGGATTCCATAATTTTCTAAAATCTAATAAAGATTTCGCATAGCAATAACTACAATTATGGCTACATCCACATCCATAGGTGTCTAATCTAGTTAGATATTTGCATTTACTTAATTCATTATTTCCTGTAGGCTGTTTATAAAAACTTTTTAATTCTAATACTATAAAAATCACTCCTTCCTTTTTTAGTGCATAAAAAAAGAGATATTTTCTTAATATCCCATTCTAAAATTCTTTTCTAATACTTCGTGTTCGGAAATTGAATAACCCATTCTATCTCCAAACATATCATCAATTTTTCTTTCATCTTCTAAACTAGTACCAATATATAAATCATATACTTTTTCTCTTAACTCTACTTGAATACTTGATTTTTGTAAAGTTTCTGGAACTTCATTTTTATCGAATAATAAAAAATAATATCCAGATTTTACTGCGATTTTTTCATTCATTATTTCTGCCCTATTAAAACTAATTGATTTCTTTTCTTGTCATTGTTTTGCTCCTTTCAAAAATTCAAGACATAAAAAAGTCTATTGTTCAATCAGTATTCATAATCTATTTCATCAAATTTAATATCCAAATTTTCTTCAATGTTATCCTTCATTTTTTCAAACATTTCCTTATTTTTCTCAATAGCAATGCTATTCCTTTCTTTGTTATAACATGCTATAACAAAGTTTCCACTTCCTGCATATTGGTCCAATAATGTTTCATAAGGTTTAGAAATGTATTCAATAATTTCTTCTATTAATTCTACTGGCTTTTCTGCCTCCATTATTTTATCTTTTATATTTTTAGTCTGATAGTCAAAAGCTGTTGGTAACATTCCATTAGTCCCCTTCATATAACAAACATCTAAATTGTTTTCTTGCAATAAATCTCTAACCTCATAAGAAGATAAACCTTTTACATCTAAATTCTGTTCTTTGGCAATAGCAAGGTTTTTCTTTGCATCAAGTTTTAGATTTCGAGCTTCACCTTTTGAGAAAATCATTACATCTTCAACATTTTTGCTTTTTCTACCAGTATTTGAAATAAAGTTTCCTTTTTTCCATGCCACTTTTGCAAAATACTTAAATCCATTATCTTGTGCCATTTTTTTGATTTCATATAGATAGTCGAAATTAACTTCTGATTCTTCTGGTAGAAATTCAACGAGAAAAGCACCATCTTTCAGAACTCTTTGCTTTTCCTTGAAGTCTTTGCTTTCATATCTAAAAAGTTCAAAAGTAGCAAATTTTCTATTTCCACCAGTAAGAGCCTTTCGTAAATCGTATGGATGATCTGTTATTATTCCATCTATAGATTTATCTTTAATCATTGATAAATCTCTACCATCGCCATTTACAAGAAGGCAAGTATTTTCATGACCTTCAATCTGGCTAGTTACTTTATAAACTCCTCTAGAAATCTTTTTGAAAATGCCTTTTTCAACACCTTCATAAATACGAGCTCTTATAGATTCATTATTCACTTGCATATTTTTAACATTTTTCACAAGATTAGTTGCATCTTGTATCGAAAACTGTTCCTCATCAATAAAATATTCAAACAAATTCATTTGTATTGTATTATCCATTTTCATCTTCCTATCTATATTAAGCTACTTTACTCATATCAAGAGTATTAATGTTTATATTTAACACATCATAGCTTTCCTTAAAATACCCACATACTAGATTTCTTTGCTTTTCATTTAATAATGCAAGTTCTTTTTCTGTATCGTGCTTATAACTTCCATAAGGACAACCGTACACAACCGAGTTCTCTTTATATAATTATAAATTTTAGGAAGCTCTATATTATATTTTTCATATATTTTGTCTTCTAATTCATCACTTAAATCCCATAGTGGAGTAAATCTTCCATCTTTACTAAAACAACTTGTATATTGTGCTTTTCTCAAACTACTTTCGTTACTCTTTACACCTAATATAGCTTTCTTTCCAGTTTCTTTTTCAAATTTTATTGCTGGTTTTTTCTTTAAATAAGTACAACACTTTGGACTTATCTTGTGCAGTTCTCCAGAAAGTAATTTTTCTCTTGCAATTTTGCTTAAATTAAAAGCAGACTTATAAGTTTTTCCGTTTCTACCTATGAAAGTTTTACCATATATTCTATCCATTAGATAATCTTTTCTACAGCCTCTTTGGTATCTGTCTATAAAGTCATCTTGCGATTTACTAAAACAAGGAATACCATACTTTTCTTTTATTTGAATTGGATTTATAGCAGGTAGTAGTACAATATCACTATTTTTATAAATTCTATCTCTAATTTCTTGATGTTCCATATAAGTATTAATTCCTACTATTACTATTCCATCTATTTTTGCATATTCTTTTATAAACCAATATAACAAATGACTATCTTTCCCTCCTGAATATGAAAGATAATATTTATTAGAATTTATCTTCTTAAATTTCATTTTTAAATCCTCTAAATAAAAATCAACTATATCCATATTTTACACCTCTTTTCTTTTATAAACTAAATAAAAAAAGAGAATAAGTATGCGAAAATTATCACACTTATTCTCCATATTGTATTTTCAAAACAGATTGATAACATTAGCATTTATGAAAAGAAAACACAATTTATAATAAATTTCATATATCTCTTATCACATTACACCTTTATTTTAATCTACCAAATCCGTAAAAATGACTACCATTCCACCAACCATTATTATATTTTCTTATTCTAACACCACTAGGATTTCCACCAGTATCAATTACCCACTCTGCTGTTTCTCCATTTATAGTAAGTTCGCCCATATATATACCTATATGAGAAATACTACCAGGACTACCAGTGTCATAAGTATCCTTTAAAAATATTAGGTCTCCACCTTTTCTATCATTAACAGAAATAGGGTTACAATAATTTTTATATATTCCCTCAGCACTTGTGTTTGCAATAGTTTTTATTCCAGTATGTGCCAAACAATGTATAACCCAAGAAGAACAGTCATAATACGACATACACTCATCATATTTTAGGTTGCTATGATCCATTAAATATCGTATACCTACATTTGCTAAAAACTCATTATATATTGCTTGTAATTGTTCATCTCCAATTTCTACATAAGAATAAGCATAAGTATCTTTAAAACTTTGACTAAACAATTCAAAAAAAGACGTAGAATTATATAATAGCTTTATTTGTTCTATTTCATCATCTGTAAATGTTTTTTGTGTTTCATCATAATCTATCTTTTTATTTTTCTTATAATTGTTTATTACACTAAAATTATTATTACACCAACTTATATAATCTTCTAAAAAAGGATTATTAACTATCTTTTTTGTTTCTGTAACAGTTTCTTTTCTTGTTGTTTTATTTCCATTTTCATCTGTTTCTTCAATTTCTTTTTCATAAGTATATATTACATCTTTTATTGTTTCAAATAATCCGGCATTTTTAAATTTCTGTAATAATTCCTGTTCATATTCATCATATTTCATATCCCCATTTAACATTTGAATAATAGATAAAGGAGCTTTCCAATTAATCATTCCTTTACCATCAATAGCCCCTTCAACTATTTTCCCTTCATTATAGAAATTAACTGTAATTGCATCATACTCATTTTGTGTTTGTATCATATAATCTTCATAACTATTTCTTGTTTCATCTGACATACCTATTCCAAAGAAACTACAAAATGAAACTATAATTATTAAAATTATCATTACTGGTGCAATTTTAGGTAACATACCGATTATCATTTTCATAACAGCTGATATTAATTTTGCTAATAATTGTATTACTTTTATCAAAAATCTTGTTGTACCTTTAACTACTTTTATTCCATGCTTTACTAATATGTTTGTAGCTTTATTGGTAATTTTATGACTAACTTTACTAGCCACCTTTTCAATTGGTTTTGTCATTATTCTACTCGCAGACTTTTCAAATCCTTTACTTGTTTCTTCGTTCATACCTAGAGATACTAATTTTCCAGTTTTTATAACTTTATTGGTTGTATTATTTATCATTTTTGCACCTTTTATTAAAGTTGCTATTCTTTTAGGTGCTTTACTTGACTTATTTAATGATACTTTTTTATCATTTATTACTTCAGATGTATTTTCGTTTTCTTGCATATCTATTGTAGTATCAGCAGTTTCATCATCTGTAACATTATCATTATCTGATAAATCATTTATATTTGCTTTTGTATTAACTCTGCTTTTAGTTTGTTGCCCATTGTCATCTGCTTTTGTTTCTACTTGTGTTTGTATTTTACTACTTTCAGTTTGTGTCAAATTTTCAGTATTTTTATCTTCTTTTACGGTTTCCTCGTTATAGTTATCCACTTTTGTTACAAGTCTTGTAGAAATCTCCTCATTATTTGTAATTTTATCCAATACCTGCTCATACCATTTGTTTAGTTGGCTTACAGTATCAAGTCCAATATTTATACCTTTATTCTTATAATCTGAATATTTGCCTAATGAATTTGCAATATCCTTATTTTTATTATCTTCGCTAGACATTACGCCACCTTCTGCAATTGCATGTTAGATGTTTGATTTAATTTATATAAGTATGATTCTTTAGATATTGGATTTCTAAATGCTACTATATCTTCACCATATACAATAATTCCGTTGTCCGAGCAGGACTATCAATTACATATTTTGATTCTTCATCACTTATATCAAAAATCTTACATATAACTGGTATATCTAAAGGCTTTTGTTTCAATAACATTGCAAATTCAGAATTAGACAATATCTTGCAACCTTGTTCTGATTTGATTACATCTGCAATATTTTGAGTGATTACTGTAGGTATTGCATTTTCTTTTCTTCCAGTCTTATATATCCTAGCAATATAATCAGCAGAATATGGATTAGCAAGTAATATATGAAATTCATCGATAAAAATCCAAGTGTGTTTTCCTAAGTGTTTGTTTCTTTTTAATCTATTCATTATATGTTCTAGTATAACTAGATAACCTGTTGTCTGTATGCTACGAGGTAATTCTGAAATATCAAAAGAAATAAATTTATTTTTTATTTCAACATTGGTTTTTTTTGAGAATATATCCATTCCACCTAAAACATATCTTTCTATTACTAAAGCTAAATTTTGGGCTTCTCTTTCTGGCTGTTTTTGTAATTGTTCATAAAACTTAATAAAGTCTGGTGCATATTTTTCATCAAAATTGTGTATTTGGTATTCTTCATATATATTTTTCGTACATCTATCAACTAATGTTTTCTGTTCTCCTGTTAATCCATTACTAGATACAATAGATTCTATAAATGCAAGTGCAAACTCTATTTTACTGTTTAATGCCTCCTCTGATTGTTCATACTGCAAAGAACTATCAAAAGGGTTAATATAGGTATTTGATGATGTACTTATATTTAATGTTTGTCCCTGAAATGCTTTAATAAGTGGAACATACTCTCCGTTGAGCATCAATTATTATCACTTCATCTTTTGGGTATCTCAATAAAACTTGCTCTATCATTAATTTTACAGAAAATGATTTTCCTGCTCCAGAAGTTGCAAGTATGCAACCATTACCATTAAGAAGTTTTTTCCTATCTGCAAATACTGGATTTTCAGATACTAAATTAATACCATAATAAATAGAATGTGGGTGCATTAAATCTTTGGCATTAAATGGAACATTAGTTGCTGTGCTTTCTGATGTTAGAGACCTTTGTATTTGTATGTTATTCCACCCAAAAGGGACTGTGTTTTGTATTCCTTCTAACTGTTGCCAGTCTAAGTTGTTTATTCCTATAACACATTCATCACCTATACTTTTTATTATTTTTGTTGCTTTATCTAATTCTTCCAAAGAACTAGCTTGAATACAAATAAGCATATTATTTGTAAATAACTTTTGTTTTTTCTTTTGCAAAGCATCTCTAAGTCCTTGTGCATCTCTTATAGAATCTTCTAACTTTTCATCTTTTACTGCCTCATAAGTATAATTGTTTTTATTTGCTTTTTTGATTTTTTCTAGTCTTTCTGTTTTCATTCCACTAATTTTTTTGTTTACCATTTTTATTACTTTTGCTGGGTTAGTAGGAGTTATATTCAAAGTAGTTATTATATTGCAATTTTCTATTGTTGTTATTCTGTTATAAAATCGTGGTGTTACAGAATGTGGCAATTTACTAACATATAATACTCTTAAATATTTCTTGTTTCCAATATTTATATAGTTTTTTTCTCTAAAACTAATATCTTCTTTAGGTGCTAGAACATCATAAATAGTTAGATTATTTTGTTTTGCATAATCTACAATATTATTTATTCTGTTATCTTCTTTAAGTCCTATATTAAAAATGTTATACAATGTAGTTAATCTTTCTTCTATACTGACTCGCCTAATTTTAGATTTTAATTCTTTAAATTTTTCTTCTGTTCTTAGTTGGTATTGTAAAAATACATCTTGTGCATCTTTAATATTATCTGCTTTAGTTGTTATTACAATTTGTCTAGTTTCACACAATATTTCTTCTTTATCTCCTAAACTATTTTCAATAAGTTCATTAAATTCCTTAGATATTCTAGTTTTGTTATTATTATAACTTTTTTCGTTATATATATATTGTTTTTTATAATTTTGTGTTTTTACTGGTGTTCCAGCACATATAACCTGTATGTGGTCGCTATAATTAAAAGAGTGTAAATATTCCACCCATTTTAAAAATATATTTTCTTGTTCAGTATAGTTAGCTTTAGAAAATGATATATCTTGATATTCAAAACATACAGAATAGTGTTCATCATCTAATTGTATAATTGAATTTTTTTCATTAAAATTTTGAAAAAAAACTCTCATCATTTGAGAGTTTGTTTTGGGTTTAGCAATTTTGTTTGATTGCCTTTTTTTTAACCATCTATTTATAGCAGTTTGCTTTTTGCTTTTCTCTTTTTTCTTAGTCTTTTTAAACAAGTTTTAAGCCTCCTTTTCATTTACCTAGAAGGTCTGGTATGTAATACCAGTTTCCTTCAACTAAATCTTTAAACATATTCGTATATGTTTCTTTACCTGTTTTAGGTTGAATTTTTAATTTTCGTTTATAAATTGTATATAAATCAACTCTTGTATCTAAAAGAAGGTGCTTGTTATTATAAACTCGCACCCACTTTGCATTATAAATTTCTAAATATTTTCTTAAAAAGGCTTTTTCAAAATCAGTTAATTTCATTATTATCTTTCTAGCAATTTTAAAAGAGCATCTTGTTGCTCTTGTGATAGATTTGATAATTTTTTTGTCAATTCATCTTCTTTATTGTTTACTATTTTTAATTCTTCTTTTACATTATATTTCTTCTTTGCCTTTTCAAGTAATTTTTCTTGTTTCTGTTTTTTCTTTAATTCCTTAATTTCTAATTTATTTTTCTTTAGATTAACTTTACTAACTTTATTTTTTACTTTTTTCTGGTGTAACTTTTCAAATTCTGTATCAGTCATATAGTGTATAGGTTTAGAGAATAAAAAGTAATGTCTAGCCCAAAATGGAAGTATTTTCTCTGCTGGTAGTTCGTGTATTTTTACAAAACCTATAAAACCTAAAACACCTGCAATAGCGATAACAATATAACTTGTAATTTCTTCCCCTATTCTATCTTTTAAAAGTAAATAAGTAGGTACTACTAATCCAACAATTAGAATAGCAAAAATCCATTGTCTAAAATTAAAAAAATATATTTTTTCTTTATAGTCTTTAATTTCATCAAAGACTGTTATTTCTAATTCTTCCATATTTCTAATGACCTCCCACTAATTTCTCAGCAAACTGACTCCCATATTGAATTACTGCTAGATACATTCCATTTAAAAATAACATAGCAACTATTGTCGATATAGCATTTGTTGAGCTTACTGTACCACTAAGACCAGATAAACCTATTGCATATATATTTGTTGCAAGATATATAATAACCGCCTCTAATCCAACGCTTGCTGCAAATAGAAAAAATTGTACTGCTTTTCCTCTACCTTCATCATCTGCTGCTAGAGCAATAGGGATAGGAGCAAAGGCAAAACATAGAATAAGTTTTACTATTCTTAAGAATATTTGTGTGAGTATTTGTACAATTGTCGTCATGAAAGGTATAAATAAAATTAAATACAAACCATAAGTCATAATTTTATCTACAAATCCACTAGGAATAGCATTTATCAGTGTTTCTGCAATATTTATATTGGTATTGCTATTTGATAAAACATTTGTAACACTAACAAATATATCGTTTACTATATTCATTATAGTTGTTAAAAAGGTATATCCATTTTGAATAAAGTATTTTAACAATAAAAATGATATAAAAGCCATTACTACTCTTTCCCAAGAAATTCTTTCTACTTCCATAGATTTTTTTATAAGATTAATCATAAAGAAAAGAATTAAAAGGCTTAATGCAATAGGAACAATTACATCATTAACTGTTTTTCCAATACTCCATATATTGATATTTTGCACATCAGAAAAATCAGTCAATTGTTGAATAGAACCTACTAAATTTGCACTATCAAGAGTTACACCAAATACACTAAATTTAAAATTGTAGAGTATTCTAATTAAACCGTCCAAAATTATCTCCTCCTATTCTAATTTTATCTTATAACCCAAATAAACCTTTTGATTGTGCAATAGCAACAAGCATAAAACCAGCCATTAGAGTCATTAAACCTCTTGACTTTCCTTCTGCATCTTCTCTTTGCCAACCTAAAGCAAACATTACACCACCTACTAAAGCTATAACCCCACCAATCTTAGTTAGCCAATCACAGGCAAAATTAATAAATGAATCTATAGAACTCGTATTTGATTCTGCAAAAACTCTATTATTTAAAATAATAAAAGTTGATAGGATACTTCCACTTAAAACTGTTAATTTTTCTTTCACATTATTTTTAGTTTTTAATAATTTCCTCATATTCTTAAATCCTCCTAACAATAAAAGGAGATAATATCCCTTTTGAATGTTAGCAAGTAACTCAATTTTAGGATTTATCTCCTTTTCTTATTTAATTAATTTTTTATAGATAAATCTTCAAATTGGATTACTCCGATTTTTTATTATTTCTTTTATTTCTTTATTATCAACCTCCTTTATCTGTGGATTTTTTATAGGTCTAGCAAAATATAGACCAGAATCACAAAGCAGTTTATAACTGTCATTTTTTTGATAATCTAGTTCTTGCTTGTGATTATATTGTTTTTCTTTATTGTTTGCCCAAGGCTCATATAAATCGCTATAATGTGGATGCTCTTTTAAATCATATAGTTTAGAATAAAAAGCTCCTATTGTAGCAATAAATAAAATGCAATATCCTTTTTGCATTTTAGATATTTCATCTAAGGTTGCTAACTCTCTTCCTACAATATCCCAATTAGTAGAAGATGAGCCTTGCCTTGAAAACGTCCTACCAGTAGACTTTTTATACCATGTTTTTTTGCCAAGTAAAGTAACAATATATTCTAATGTTTCTTTTGAATTGCTACCTAAAAACAATATTGTGTCTACACAGTCAAGTATTGATTCCCAATTATCTTTATATTGCTTTTTTATTTGCGAAAGTGACTGTAGACCGAATTGTTATTCCTACATTAAGTCCTCTCAAGTAAGCGAGTTCCTCGATAAAGCGTGGTATCTCTCCCAACTGTGCCCACTCGTCCATATATATTTCCAGTGGATTTGCCAAACTTCCACCACATCTTTTCGCATTTTCATCTATTATTGCGAAAACTTGTGTATAAAAAATACTGGCAAGATAATTAAAAGTTGTATCACTTGGTTTGGTAACTACGAAAATAGCAATTTTTCCGTTTCCGATGTGTTTTCCTGTTGTTTCATTTATTTCTTTTAACAATGGAGAATTGTCATCAACAGGCATACCTATTCTTTCAAGTTCCATATCATCTGTATCTGTCAAATCTGCTATTTCTTTAATGTTAAATGCTGCAAGTCGTGCAGTTGCTACCATAATAATTGTTGACATCATTTTAGGTGCTGCAGCTGCCACTTTAAAATGTTTATATTGTTTAACACCGAATAGCCTCTGGCTCTTGTTTAGCCCAATTTTCAAATAATTTGTCTAATGCGGAAACACCTGAACTATCTGGATTACTTAATCTAACTAATTCTAAAACAGTTGTGAAATTTTGATGTCTTTTATCATAATGTCTTATAGTATAATAAAATAGCGACTGTAAGTAGATAATTTCGGCTTTTTCCCAGAATGGATCACCAGAGGTATTTTGTATAGTTTCGCTTTTAGTATTTAGTATTAGAGTATTAATTAATGTCATTACATCATCTTCTTGAATTTGATTATTATTTGAAATACCTAACACTTCATCAAATGTAACTTCTTTAACATATACAAAAGGGTTATAATGATTTGAGTTCTTTTTTTCATCTAAATTCAAAACTTTAATTGTATATCCCTTTTTTTTAAGTGAATAACCACAGTCCCTTAAAAGTTCGGCTTTTGGATCTGTTATTATTAGTGTGTTTCCGATTTGCATTAAGTATGTTCGGCTTAAAATAATACCTAGATTTCCCGAGTTCCGGGTCTACCTATCAAAACAACATGTTTATTCATTTCGCTTTTCTTCATATCCTTACTAATTAATTCTGTTTTAGTAAGAATCATATTGTTTTCATAGTTTTTATCCCTTTTATTCATTATATCTTTAGCAGTTTTCCATTCTGCTGAACCATAAGTGTTTTCTTGAATATTTCTTTTATTTTGCATACGATATGTTTCATACAACATAAGCACAAAAAAAGACACCCCCATTGCTGTTACAAAGTTTTTACTTGTAAAAGCTATTGGGGTGCTTATTTTATATAATTCATTCAAAGCAATAGTAAAATATTCTAGTTCCCAAGTTCCATTGTTTGCCTCTACCAATGTTGTAACTCTTAGCATATAGTAAAATACTATAATAAATACTATTACTATAACAATAAAAGGATTTTTCTTATCTCTTTTCACTAGCATATTATACCACCACCTTAATAATCCATACTTATTGGAATTTCTTTATCATTTTCATTGTGTGATTTTATAATTATAGCATCTGGATTCTGTTCTATTTCTTTTAATGAGAAATCTTCCCATCTCCAATAGCCTGCACCAATAAAATATACTTGTTTTATACCTTCATCTGTATTTATAGTATTCATTTCATATATTTCTTCTTCACCATCAATTATGGCAACATATTCATTTTTTCCTTTATCGTAAGTAACTTTAGAACACTCACAGTCATCAGTAAATATATTTTGTATGATTTTTTCTGCAATTTCTTTTGTAAAACATGGAACTGCCCAACCATTCCAACGATACGATGGATCATGATACCCCTCATAATATTCATTACATATATCTAAATTAAAATATGATTTTTTCAATTTTATTAACATCTCCCTCCTTTTCATTATCGAAACTAACCTCTATTTCCTTATGATTTTCTGTTATAGTAGGAGAATTGCTAGATTCTTTCTGTAAATCTTCAAATATATGCAATTCTTTTAATTCCTCATCTACTACCTTTCTTTTTTTTTCTTTTTCTGCAAGTCCTTTTAAATCTGCTTTAAATACAGTCCATACACATTCATTTTCTTCTCTTTTCATTAGATAACTTTTTCCACTTAGACTAGAATAAGTCTGCTTTTCTTGCTCTCCTGTTTTTGTTTTAAAAGTAATTAAATCATCTTGAGAATTAATATCCCATTGTAAATTTTTATCATTTCCAAAAACACGAATTTTGCCTATATCAGTAAAACCCAACTCGCTATATCTTTCTAAATGCTTATTTTCAAAGTAGATATTAGCAATTTGTTCATTTTTATCATTTGTTATAATCTTTACACCATAGGGTATATCTGCAATTTCTAAATCATCTTTTATGCTAACAAAAGTTGCAAAAGGTATTTCGTGTATGCAATAATCCTTTTTAAAATCTGCAATTTCAACATTACCCATTTCATGTAACTTAAATTTTTCAGATAAATTTTTTAATTCCTCTGAGTTTAAGATTATTTTATCTTTTTCTCCCATATTTTTTATTCCATTTTGTATATCTTCATTTTTTTCAAAATACTTTTTTGATAATCCAGTCCTATATTCAATTATATCTTTAATTCTTTCAGTCATATAAGTATTTCTTGATTTGTTATAATATATATTATATCTTTTATTCTTATGTTGCTTAATTTGTTCATCATGCTTCTTTTCATATATATCTAAAAAATGATAAATTTTCAAAATTTTAGCAACTTTAGGATATTTGGCTTTAATGTCACTTAACTTTTTAATTTTTCTTGAATATTTTGTGATTTGCCTTTGTTGATACATAGATTTATTTTTTCCAAACTCACTATCTTTAGATTTCAGTTTTCTCTCTGATGCAACTACTCTAATACCATCATTTTGGCATTTCTGCATTACTTTTACTGTTTCCGCATAAGAAAGATTTGTGATTTTCTCTAACTCTTTTGTTGTTCCATCTTTTTGTACTGCCTTAATTCCTTCTAAAAAATAGTGATAACTAAACAGTGTTAAAGGCTTTAGTATAAATTTAAAACTGTCTTTTATTCCTATTTTAGTAGCTCTTCCTGCACCTTCATATACCTGTGCTGCATCACTTTTATTATTTGCTTGCACTACGCCATCACCTCTTTATCTAGTTGAATTTCATATTTATCATAATATTTATGATAAAATTGTTCTAAAGAAAGTCTTGAAAACCATTGCAACTTCGTCTTTTTTTCTGTATCTATCTTATATTCACTCATCATTACATTATTAGAATTATTGTTTACTATTTCTAGCTTATCATCTTTTTTATTGTATAATTCTCTTGGTATATATATTTGTATTTCTTTACTCATTGGAAGATATAACCCTCTCATAGTTTCTCTTTCATTTCCAGATAATTTTATTAATACGCTCATTGGATTTGATTTATATTTTTCATCTTGTCTAGTTTCAATTCGTGCATCACATTGCTTTTTTAAATTTTCCTTTTCTTTAATTTCTTCTTTTTGTGGTAGTTTTATATTATCTGTAGATAGTGATAAAATATTTTTATTATTATTAAATACTAACAATGTTTTATATTTCCCATTAGTAATATATTTTTCACTAACTTTAGATTTCATATCTTCTGTATAAGCTAAGGCATAATGTACTGCCTCCATAACTTGTTCATTTTTGAAATGGTTTATAGTTTGCTCTTTCATTTGTTCTAAGTATGTTTTAGGAAATAAATTCTCAAATTGTTTATAATTATTTGCAATAAATAATTCTTCAAATTCATCTGGATTTTGTTCTATTTGTTGCTTAATAGCTTCATCAAAACTTTCATTGTATTGTTTTATAACCATTTCTTTTTGTTCTAGTGTTAATTCAATATTTACAATATTTCCATTAAAGTCAAAAGACTTAACATTATTTAATAGCTTATCTAAAATATTCATTTTATTATCATTAAATTGCTTGTATTCTTCTAAGTTATATATTACTTCTCTAATATAATCTCCAATTCTAATATTTAAACCTTTATCTGATAAATATTTGTCATTATCTAGTGTTTTCGTTAAAATATCTATATCTAATTTCTTTGACTGTATAAATTTAGATAGTGCAATGTCTTGGTGCTTTATTGCATATTGATTTATTATATTTTTAATATTATTGTAGAAGAAAACATTTTTATATTTATCAATTCTATTCATATCTTCTAACTTTTTAGGATTAATTATCCTTTCAATTTCATTAGTTGTATAAGTTGTATTTTTCATAATCACCTCTTTAAATTCCATTACATCTTTTGAATCTTTAATTACTTTATCATTACACATTTTTTTATATATACGATAAACATTTTCAACTGTTAATTCTATATCTTTTAAGTATTTATATTGCATAAAAAAAGTAAATGCCGATATTTTTGTTTGGTATATTTTCTCTTTTGAGATATTTGCCTCTTGTAAATCTCCAAAATCCTTATAATTACCTAATCTTGAAATATCTAAAACATTTACTTTAATTTTTCGTTTTAATAATTCTGGTATTATCCTAGTCATAGCATCTTTACCCGCATTATCATTATCTAATGCCAAAGTAACTTCACATTTTAATTTTTTTAGTAAATTAATATGTTCTTTTGTTAATGCTGTCCCCATTGTTCCAACAACATTATCAAAACCTATTGCTTTACTACTTATAACGTCCATATAACCTTCAACTATTATTATTTCATCATTTCTAGCATAAGATTTCGCTTTATGATAATTAAATAATAAATTACTTTTGTTAAATAGCTCTGTATTCATTGTATTTATATATTTTGCTTTTGAAGAATTATCTATTATCCTTCCACCGAATCCTACTGCTTTTCCATACTGATCAAAAATAGGTATCATTATTCTATTACTAAATATATCTATATATTTTCCTTCATATTCTTTGGTAATTCCTGCTTTTATCAAATCTTCTACTTTATACTTTTTTAATAATTGAGATGTTATACTATTAATGCCATAATTAAAACCTATGTGAAAGTCTTTCATAATTTCTGTAGATAAATTTCTGTTCTTCAAATAATTTAGGCATTTCATTGTTTCATTGCTATTAGAATTAGAATTGAGATTATTTTCACATATATACATTGCATCTTTTAGTATATTATTTAATCTTAATTGTTCTTTTTGTTCCTCTGTTAATTCTAAATTTATATTGTTTTGTGGAATATTGATATTTAAGTTTTGTATATCAATAGCTTTTTGCATTGCCTCTTTTATGCTAATAAAGTGGTGATTTATTTCATTTTCATATTTTTGAATAAAAGATATTGAATTACCACCAGTTCCACAAGCGAAACACTTTGCAATTCCTCTATTTTTATTTATATTCATTGATGGGCGAGTATCTGCATGAAAAGGACATATACATTTATTTTTTATAACTTTTAAACCATAATATTCTAAGACTATTTGAATATCTGACTGACTTAATATCTCATCATATATATCACTCATATCAAGCCTCCTTAGTATTCAATAGTATCTATTTGCTTTTCATAGTTATTAAAAAAAGTTTCTACTTCATTTTCATTAAATACTCTATCTACATCTAGCATAGGAATATTTTTATTTTCATCTTCTGTGGCTACATAGTAATAGGTATCTATATCATCAAAATTTTCTCCTATAATTGCCATTGTATGCGTTATATCGTTTTCTTCTAATATATCTAATGTATCTCTTAAAAAATTAACACAGTTATTGTTTAATCTATTCCACCCTAAATATACAATATCATCAGTAGTTTTATTAATTGAGGTATTTTTCATTACATTTAAAAACTGGTCTTGACTTTCTTCTGCTTGTTGTTTTAAAATATCTATTCCTTTATTAGAAGTAATTAATCTCACATCAAATCTATACATATTAAATCTCCTTCTTATCTTTTGCATATTTTTCTAACTCAGCTTGTATTTTTTTATTATCAAACCTACAAGTTAGAAATATATTTGGTATATTTTCATCTTTTCTACATATTTGAGAATTTATATATATATCCTCAGCATTTTTACTAATGATAGCTACTCTATAAGAAATCTTAAAGTTATCCATTAGAACAGCAATCATACTTTGAACAATTTTCTTTTTACTACTGCTAATTCTATTCCAACCTAAATACACTATATTCCCATACTGTTTATTGATATTGGCAAATGCTGTAGTTTCTATTAACTCTTTAGCCCCCCAATATTCTAATAAACCTATTATTTTTTCATAACCTTTTTTAGTTGTTATTATTCTGACACTTATTAAATCTGACATTATAAACTCTCCATTTCTGCAATTTTTGAAATATATTGCTCTAATATAGAACTATTTTCATTACTGATATATATAAATAAAATTTCTTTTGCTTTGGGATTGAAAATAGTAAGTAAAATATTAGTTTCTTTTCTTATTTGTTCTAAAAACTCATAAACTTCTTTTGTAGTATAATCTTCTTTTACATTCAACTTAATATATTTTACAACTGATAATGGCTGCAAAATTTGTTTTGCAATAGAATAAACTTCTCTTGTAATCACTTGTCTTTTCTTAATTTTTTCAAAATATAAGTCATCATAAATTAAAAAATAAGCATTTTCTTTTGTATGACTTATAATTAATTTTCTTAAATCTTGATAATTATATATAATGTTAGATTCCATTTGTAAAATCCTCCTAAATATAAGTAAAAGAGTGAGGAAAATCCTCACTCAAATATTAATCATTGTGTTTTTTCTTTAACATTGCAATTCCTGTAATTATACCTATTATAGAAATTATTGCTATGCTAACCAATAAGATATAGTTTGTTTCATTGCCTGTTTGAATTTTTGGCATTAAAGCATTATAATATTCAAAACTATAAATATTATCTTTTTCTTCCAAAGAAACGCCATCAGCAAATACTCCTTTATCATTAATTTCAACTTTTACAATTTGGTCTGATAATTTATATCCTAAAGGTGCTTTAATTTCTTTGACAAAATATATTCCATATTTTAAATTATCAAATAAGGCAGTTCCTTCAAATTCATTTGCTCCTACTTGTCTTATAAGTTTCGTACAATTTTCATCTTCATATATACCAAATACAAATTTATTTGACTTAATATGTTCCTTAGTATCTATATCTAGTTTTTCAACTCTAATAGATTTTAAAATAGGCATATCTTTCATTTCTATTAATTGATTTTCTTTATCAAAGGTTACTTCAAATTCAATAGTTTCTGCAATTTCATATCCATAAGGAGCGATAATTTCTGTTAGTGTGTATTTTTTCCCTTCCTCTAAACCAATTACATGATGAGGCTCTTTTTCAGAAATCCATTTGTCAATAACATTACCTTTTTCATCAGTAATTTGCAATTCTGCTCCTTCTAATTCTTCACCTGTTGTAAAATCAGTTTTTACAATCTCAACTACTTTATCTATCATTGTTACTTTTTGAATTTCTTTTGTATTTTCTACTTTGAATTGAATATCTGTTGCTTTAACATAACCATCTGGTGTAATTTCTTCTCTTAGAGTATATGTTTCTCCAACTTTCAAGCCCTCTATTGTGTGAGGTTTCTTTCCAGATTCCCAACTATCTATAATATTATTATTTTTATCTAAAACAGTTAGCTTAGCTCCCTCTAACTCATCATCTCCTGTTATAGCCTTTTTTGAAAATTCAAATACTGTTGTATCATTTACAATATCTTTCTTTTCTTCATAAACTTTTGTTGTTAAATCTTTTTGTTCAAATTTTACTTCATATTTTTTGTCATTTAAAACTAAACCATCTAATGTCTTTATTTCTTGTAATTCATATATTCCCATTGGTAAATCTGGTAATGTATAATTTCCATCTTTATCAAGATTAAATACTTTTACTATTTTTCCTTTTTCATAAATTATACTACCATCAGCATAATCTATAACATTTTCTTTAGCTGTTAATTTAAACTCTATTCCAGATAAATCAGAAATATCTACTAATGATGTATCAACATTTTCTCTAATAGCAACTGATTTATCAACTATAAGAGTTCCTGTTGGCTGTTCGTTCTCAACAATTACGGTTATATAGGCATCATAGTCTTTATCATATTCTAATGTTTCATTACTTCTATTAACTTTGAAAACAATTTCTTCATCTAATTGTAAGAATCCATTTGGAACTTTTACTTCATTAATTTTATAAGTTCCTGCTACAAGTTTTGTTTCTGTGTAAGCCACCCCTTCTTTATCTGTTGTCCAAGTATCAAAGCTTTCTCTACCTAGTTTACAACTAACTTTTTCCCATTCATTATTTTCTTCATTTAATTTATATAATGAAAACGTTGCATTCGAAAAAGTAACTGTTTTTCCTGTTTTCTTATCTTTTTTAATCATCTTGATATAGCTTTCAAATGGTGTGTCATTTTCTACAAATTCTTTTATTACATCTGGACTGTTTTTATCTATAACCACTTTAAATGGTTTTACTGGATTTACCAAATCTGATGGGCAATAAGTTTCGCATACTGTATATTCTCCATAAGCTAATAGTCCACTTATTCCGTGTCCTGTATTTTCTGTCTTGAAAACAGAATATTCATCTTCACTAAATTCGTTTAAATGTTTTAAGGCCTCATCAAAACTTCCGTAATAATTTACATACTTTGTTAAAATAGCTGTAAATTCTGCACCTGATATTATAGGAGCAGTATCATTTGTAATTGAAGAAACTTTAATTACTTCAAATTTTGCTTTTTCTACTTGATTTGTAAAAGTATTTTCTGCCTTTATAACGCTTGTGTGCATATCCTTATATTGTAATGTTATATTGTGTGTTTCATTATCTGTTAAATATCCCTCTGGGACTTTTGTTTCTTTTGCATAGTAGCTTCCCATTGGTAATCCTTTTAAAATATTGTCTTCTGTAATTAAATTAGCAGTTTTACTTCCTGTTGAAATATATATTTTCGCAATTCCGTTTGAATTAAAAGTAAATGTTGCTATTTCTTCATTTGCTGAAAAGTATTTCACGGTTCTTGCCACATTATAAATATCATTTTTTGCATATAATGTATATTCTGTTCCCTCGATAGTTGCGTCTCCGTGATGTGATGTTCCATCAACTCTATTTTCATTTCCAGTTTCTGCATCTGTTTTTATTAGTTTTAGTTCTCCAGTTGGCTCATCATTTTTGAAATTTACTTCTGCTGTTTCGTTTACATTTACTCTGACTTCTTTCACTTCTGTATCAAGTAAATATCCACTTGGTACAGAAAGCTCTTTTATATAATAAGTTGCAGGCGCTAATCTTTGGAAAAATATTCGTCCATTACTATCGCTAGTTCCTGTTCTAACTTTTTGAGTACAAGCTTTGTCTTTATATAATCCAAAAGTACAACCTGCTAAAGTATCTCCATTTGTGTTTGTTTTTATCAATAATGTATTTCCATATTCAACTTCAACACTTATACTAAATGCACTTGGATCAACATAGTTTGAAAACATTAAGTTTTGAACTGTTCCAGAAGTAAATTGAATATATACATAGTTTGACATTGTAGAACTATTATAAGATGTTCCATTAGGCATCAATTGATAAAGTCCATAATCTCTTGAGTTAAAAGTTACTCTATCAACAGTACAATTACTATCAACTGTAATATTTAATTCGTTACTTCCTTGAACGTGATTAAATGTTATTCCATTTATATTTTGACTAAATGAACTATAAGAGGCTAATCTTCCTGTTGTATCACTTATTGATTTTGTTTCTCCTAAAGTTGCCTTATTAGTTGTCCCATTAAACGAGCAATTTCCGTGATAAATATTGTAGTAATTTTCTGTCATTGCTGTCCAATTTGATAAATGACCTGTTGACATATAATTACTATTCCAACTATCTCTACTAGGAACCCTTTGACTTCCATCTATATTGTTGTGTATATACTCCCACACATATTGTTGCGTACAACATGCTGCACGAATTGCCTCTGTACTTGTCGGAATTCCCATTCCATAATACATTGTATAACCAAAGTAAATCATTTCGGCTATTTTTTCATATTGAGGTAAATTATTTTTATATTGTGCAATAAAATTTCCATTGTAAGTATATTCACTTCCATCTGGTGAATCCACTCCATATTGAGTACAAAACATCATATAAGTTGTTCCATCATAATTACTATAATGTAATTCGTGTCCGTAATTTTCTAAACTTCCAGATATTATACCAAATTGTGCATTGCTATTAATATCTGTTATAAAAGTTGCAAAAGTTTGTATTGGCAAAAATGTTACTAAAATCAATATTAAACATATAATAGCCATTATTTTTTTTGATTCAATTTTCATTTATTATCATTTCCTTTCTTTTTATATAAAAAAAGAGCCTGTTAAGCCCTTAATTTATTAATTTTTTTATTGTATTGCCCAAAAGTAATATAATCCACATGCACATTGACTAACTTTATACTGAACTGAACTCCAACCACTTGTATAATTTTGAAATGCTTGATAGGCACTATCCCAACTTGAATAATATCCATGTTCATTTTTAGAATCACCTGCAACATGATGACTTCCTCCTTCTATACACCAATAAGATAATTCACTTTGTGTGGGCTTATTGGTTTGTGTATCAGTTTTCTTATTACTACTTGAATTAGCTTGAACATTACTATTATTAGTCATTTGTGGTGCTTTACTTGAAGTTTTAGTGTTACTATCTTTGTATATTTTCATCTGATTAGAATTTGTTTTAGCTTTATTTTCTTTTCCTACATTACTTGAAGAATTTTCTATTGTAACTACTTCTTCAATTTTTTCTTGAATAATAATTTTAAACTCTTTTTGAGATATATTCTCATAAATATCACTAACGGTTATATTGGCAACATATTCTCCTGCCACTTCTTTTTTTACATTAGAAAAATCAATATTATATTTATTTGTTTCTGACAAATCATTTATTTTTATATATTCATCAAAATTATAATTTTCTAAATTTGTATTGTAAGGTACTAATATTACCTCATCTTCAATTATAATCTCTGGTGATATTGAATCTTTAATGCTTACTTTTTGTACTAAATCCATATCTTTATAGTATAAATGTATAAAGTATTCCCCAACTTTTGCATAATTTTTATTATCTTCGTTTACGATTTCATTTTTTATAGTAATTTTATCTATATCAATAAAATTATACTTGCTTACATCAATTAATTCACTTACTGTAGGACTATAATTTTCTCCATATTCAATTATCACGCTTTCAGCTATTAAGCTAATTTGTGCATCTCTATAATTCCAGTACATATAAATCCCAAATATAGAAAACACAATAGCAAAAATCACTACTAAACTAATTATAATTATTTTTCTTTTCATATAAACCACCTCTTAATCTTATAATAACGTGCTCTATAAAAAAAGTCAGCCCTTTTTTGAAAATTTTAGTAAAAAATCACTCTCATTCCCAAATAAATACCTTCATTATCCTTTATCGGCGTACACTCTCCACCATACCCACTAGAATACAAATAACTTTGTGCTACTTGTGTTACATTTTCTATTGTATAACCATCTGTGAACAAAAAATCTTTGTTAGCTGGTTTAGAAGAAATGTGTCTTTCTTTTACTTCTTGATTATTGACATTTATGCCGAATATTTTTATTTTCTTCTTTTACTGGATTTACTTTAGAATTTTTATTGTCAGAATTGTTTTCATATTCTTCTATCTTTTTCGTAATTTCTCCTTCTATTAGATTTCCTTCTATTAGATTTTCTTTTATTTTTTCTTCTTTCTTTTCAATTATATTAACAACATTGTTGTTAGTTTCAATTTCATTTTCAAAATTTTCTTTTGCTATCTCATTTTGATTATCATTTTTCATAAGTTCTCTAACATAAAATAAACCAATTCCACTTACAATAATACATGCTACTATACATATTCCTAGAATTTGCTTTTTTCTCACATTCTTTAAATATAGTTTTAGTATTTCTTGTTCTTTTTCAGTCATAAATCACCTCACTTTAAGTTGCTCAAAAAGTCTTTTGAATTGCTTTCTAATTTTTCATATTCTTTTTTTAGTGAATACAATTTTTTTAAGTTAGCATCTATATTATCTATCTCAAGTTTAATTTCTGATATTTTATTTTGCTTTTCTTGTTTCTGCTGTTCAAATTTTTGTATTTTATTTAACATTTTCTTTACCATAAAATATTCATCACCTTCATTCTTTCTAATTTAATGTTGCAATAATATAATACCTTTGGTCTGTTGGGCTTGTTTTTGCATTAATATAAGAGCATGTAGATAGTTTTACTATTTTACTAATATTATCATCAACTTGACTATGAATTTTACTAACTTTTTTATAGTAATTTACTCTCTCATTAAAATCTAGTAATTTTATATTGTTCTTTTCTACTTCAACCCCAATAGAATAAGCACTAAAAACTGTCGCCTCATAATTGCAATTTGGTGTATATATTTTGAATTTATTATGAGAATAGAAAAAGTCATTATTTAGATATTTTCCTAATTGCGAAAACATACTTTGATTTTTCATATTATGCCCATATATAATAGTTTCGTCATCTTTAAAAGGTAACGAGTTAGTTGTAAATATTGAGCCATTTGAATTGTATTTTTTATCAAATGTATGGTGTAAATAGTATGTATCCTTTTCTTTTAAAATTGGATAATTAATATTTGTTCCTTCTATTTCTATCCAAGCGACTATATCTTCATTTACAGATTTTAAATAATTCCAGTCAATTTTTATTTCTTGTGTTTCTGGATTTATTTCAAAACTATCTTCGATTAGATTTTCAGTAAATTCATTATTTTCTTTTGCCTGCTTAAAATCGTTAAACATTATTGATGAGCAAAAAAAAAGAACTACGATAAATAAGATAATTATTAATATTACTAATAGTTTCTTATATATCGTATTCTGTTTCTTTATTCTTTTCTGTATTTTCATTTTCTTTCTCATCTTCCTTTTCTTGTTCAATTTCCTGTTTTTCTTGTAACAACTCCTTCTCATCATAAAAATCGCTTTCCTTTATATAAATAGAAACACTATCTTCTGATGAACGACCATCTAAATATCTTTCGTATGAATCTTCTGTTTCTTCAATACAGTAATCTTCTATTTCATCTTTAGCTACTTGTTTTTTTATTTCTTTTATTTCTCTTTTTATATAATTCATAGCAAGGTCTTTATTTAAAAAGGGGGTTACAGTAACTATGTTTTCTGCCTTCTCCAAATAAATGCTTTCATATATTACATTATAAAATTTCAATTTAAAAATCCTCCTTTCTGTTAATATAGTTTTAGGTTTATGGGTTATTTTTTATGCACTATTCAATAAAACTCACCTCCTTAGCCAACATATTATTTTTTATCGCAACAAAAAAGATATACTCCAATATTGCATTTTGTATATCTTTTTGTTCTTTAAAACTTAAATTTAATTTATATTCTATATCTATGTAGTTTAACCTTCTCAAATATTTTAAGATGATAAATTTGTAATTGATATTATTACTATTTTTATAATGAGTTAAGACTTTATTAATTAACTTTTTCCATTTTTTTATTTTTAATATTCTTCTTTCAGTCTCTATATTTTTAATTACCAAATCTTCTAAGCTACTACTTTTATTTTTTATATATCTAGTATAGTTTTGATTATATTCTGAGTTAGTTATATCTGCTTTTAATTTTTCAATTTGTATATCTATATATTCATAGTTGTATAAATAGTGTTCTATTTTTCTATATACTGGATTATACAATATTTTCTCCTTTAGAGGATAATTTATTATCTATTATGGTACATAGCATATCCTCAAAAGTTTCAAATATTTCTACATGTGAAATATCATTTTTATCATATATCAATATATATTTTTCATTATCTCTTACAAGAACACAATAAAACCCATTATATACAAATTCTCTAAGTATTTTGTATTGTTCATTTTTTAAATCATTTGCATTATTTGTAATTAATTCAATTAACTCATTATCTGTAATGTCAATAATATCTTGTATCGTTATATCTCTACATACAAGTATATCTAAAATCTTTGTTATAATTTCTGTATCTTTTATGTTGCTTATTTCTGAAACAGTTTTTACCTTTTCAAAAATTGTTTCTTCATCTGCAATACTTAGCTCCAAATCCTCATATTCTTCAAGTTTATTTTCTATTTCGTGGATAAGTAATAA
>JAAWCL010000079.1 GCA_022793235.1 Bacilli bacterium
ATCTTTTTCTGCTGTAACTTCATAAGAGACTGGTGTTTTACTTCCATATAGATTGATATTTACTGTAAAATCAAATATTTGATTTGGATCTGACAAGACTTTACCCACAGAGTCTTCCATTGGATAAGCATTTTCCAAAGTGATCCCATTTTCTCCTTCTGTATAACTCATTGTAATTTTACCTGTACGAATTGTATTTTCTACATTACCCTTTTTAGTATAAGTAAATACTGCATAAGTAATTCCTACTACGAATACTAAAAGTAATACTAAGCCTAAAACTGATACGATGATTTTATTTTTATTCTCATGTTCTTTTTTATTCACTTTATATTCCCTCTTTCTCTATAGTCTATATTAGGCTATATAAACAGTATTATAGACTATTTTAGGCTATAAAGCAATAGTCTAAATTAGTCTATTATAAAATAGATTTAGAGGTCGATAAAATGGAAACTAGATTAAAAAGCTTACGTGAAGATCATGATTTATATCAAAAGGACATTGCCAAAGTATTGAATATGTCTCAGCGAGGGTACTCTCATTATGAAAGTGGGAAAAATATTCCTAATGAGTTATTGATTTTACTTGCTCAATATTATAATACTAGTACTGATTATATTTTGGGACTTACAAATATTAGAGAACCTTATCCTAAAAATAAAAATTAAGGAGTGAATTTATGATAGGAAAAATGTTATATTTAATGCGTCAAAGGAAACATCTTAGTCAAGATGAACTAGCAGATATTTTAGGTATTGCTAGAAATACCATTTCTCAATATGAAACTGGAAAAATACAACCTACTTTTGAAATGGTTCAAAAAATAGCTCAAGCATGTGATTTTGCTATTTGTTTTGAAAATGGGAATACAGGAGATCAATTTCAACCTATTGATGTTCTAAATGATGAGGATTAAAATAAAAATTTAGAGAAATTACTCTAAATTTTTATAATCTTCTAAAAAGCTATATTTTGTTTTGTCTTTTGTATATCCTAATATACAGTTTAAATTTATATTTTCAATACTTTTAAAGATATTATGTGCTATATCTTTATTTTTTGTACTTAATTCCTTTATTAATTCTTTTATTTCATTTCGTTTGCTTTTTGATTCCTCTATGTTTTTTTCCTCTGTAAACTTACAGGCACAATTTATAAAGTTCAAATTATTAAAGTTTTTCCATGCAATAATATCTTCTTCTTTTACTAAATATAAAGGACGAATTAGTTTTAAACCTTCAAAATTTTCACTATGAAGTTTTGGTAACATTGTTTTTATTTCTGCCCCATAAAACATAGAAAGTAAAATTGTTTCTATTACATCATCAAAATGATGTCCTAATGCTATTTTATTGCATCCTAGCTCTTTTGCTTTATTGTAAAGACATCCCCTTCTCATTCTAGCACACAAATAACATGGATGTTCACTATCCATCTTGTCTGCTATCTCAAATATATCAGAGTTAAATATTTCTATTTTGAGATTTAATTCTCTTGCTACTTTTTTTATTTTTTCTAAATTGTCTGTACTATACCCTGGATTCATCACTACATATTTTGCATCAAATTTATATTTGCCATGTTTTTGTAATTCTTCTATACATTTTGCTAATAGAAATGAGTCTTTTCCTCCACTTATACACACCATAATCTTATCATTTTCTTTTATAAGTTCATACTCTCTTACAGCCTTCATGAAGCGACTCCATATTTCTTTTCTGTACTTTTTTATAATTGTTCTTTCAATTTCTTGATATTTTTCCATTTTAGTCCTTTCTTGTTGCATCAATTAATTCACTATATATTTTTTTCAAATCTTGTTTTTGTTCTTTTGTTAATTTATCATATTTTGTTTGTTCTTCTTTTAATGTAATTGTTCCTGTGTGATTTTTTAGAATTTTACCGTTTTTCACACCTATTATTAAAGGCATATATATTCTTTTTTCACCTGTATCATGAATGTTACCAAATTCATCTGTTAGGGTATAAGTTTGATCTCCTAAGATCGAATCTAAGGCCTTTAATAAATCATAATAACCCTCTTCTTCGTTTGTTACTTTATTTAAATTTCCATTTACTACTTCCCAAGTATTCCTAACCTTGTCCATATCTAGATAATAAATTTTCTTTTCTTTTTTCTGTTTGGCTACATCTATTAACACTTCTATTGCATTTCTACACCATGGACACCAATTTGCTCCAAAATAAATCACCCCTGTTTCTTTTTGTATTATTTCTACTGCTTCTTTTACAGTTATATATTTTATTGGGTTATGACGAGGAATTTTTACAGAATTGTATTTTGCATCATCAGACTCTCTTATTGTTCCATTCAATTCTTCATATTCTTCTTTAAATCTTAATGCATCTTTTGAATTATCTTCTTTAGTAAAATACTCTTTATATACATAGCCTACACCTAATAATAGTATAATTATAAGTATTATTTTTATATTTTTATTTTTCATATTCTTCACCACTACTATCATTATAATGTTTTATCTTCTGTTTTACAATGTTTTATTCTATTCCCCTTTATTTTTTAGCATAAAATCATAAGAAGTTTTACACATATCTTCTAAAGTATATATTGCTTCCCATTCTAATTCCTTTTTTGCTTTTTTCACATCGGCATAATACCTTGCAATATCTCCTTTTCTTCTTTCTACTATTTTATAAGGAATTTTAATATTATTTACTTTTTCAAAAGTATTTACAACTTCTAATACGCTATAACCTTTACCTGTCCCTAAATTATAAATATAGAATCCCTTTTTTTCTGTTTCTAATTTTTGTAGGGCTTTTATATGTGCTAAAGCAAGATCCATGATATGAATATAATCTCTTACTCCTGTTCCATCATTTGTGTCATAATCATTACCAAATATCTTAAGACAATCTAATTCTTTGTTTGCTACTTTTGTAATGTAGGGCATTAAATTAGCAGGAATTCCATTTGGGCTATCTCCAATCAGTAAAGATGTATGTGCTCCTATAGGATTGAAGTATCTAAGAATACATATATTCCAATTTTTATCTGATTTATATACATCTTGTAATATATTTTCTACATATAATTTACTTGTTCCATAAGGATTAGTCGTTTTTCCTACTTCTGATTCCTCTGTTATTGGAATTTCTTTAGGTGTTCCATATACTGTAGCACTACTACTGAAAATTAAAGATTTTGTGTTGTATTTTTTCATTATACTTAGAAGAGTTAGTACGCTACTTACATTATTTATATAGTATTCAACTGGTTTTTCTACACTTTCTCCTACTGCTTTATAGGCTGCAAAATCAATAACTAAATCAATTCTATTTTCAGCAAATATAGTCTCTAATTTTCCAGCATCTAGCATATTACATTCATAAAATTTTATTTCTTTATTCGTAATTTCTTTTATTCTTTCTAAAACTTCTCTTTTACTATTACTAAAATTATCTAGGCCTATTACATTATAGTCATTATTTAATAATTCTACAACAGTATGACTTCCAATATAACCACAACATCCTGTTACTAATATATTCTTCATAAAAGCTCTCCTTTTTATTATTACTTTATCATTTTTGTAATTCGTATACAAGTATCTATTCACTTAAAAGAGGGTATTTTTTATATTAAATTTATATAAAATGTGATAGTATATAGATGTAAAAGAGAGGAAAAGAAAAGATGAATGAGACGTTTAATTTTTTAAAGGAAAATACAAAAGTGAATTATGTTGCTACTTTAAATGGTGATAGACCTAGTTGCAGACCGTTTGGAGATCCTATTTTATTTAATAATAAAATTTATATTTTAACAAATAAAGAAAAGAATGTGTCAAAACAGATTGCTATTAATAATCATGTTTGCATCGTTGCTTATGATAATAATAATTGGATTAGGATTAATTGTGTATTAATTGATGATAGCAGTAATGTAGAAGCTAAAAAGGCTATAATTAAGGAATTTGACTGGGCAGAAGAAGCTGGTTATACTTTAGATAATCCTAATTTTCAGGTACTTTATATAAGTGATGCTTCTTCAATGATTTATGATGTGGATGGCAATGTTATTCAAGAGTTTAATTTTTGACATTCTGCTTTTTATCTGTTATAATATACTGCAATTAAAAAGGAGATTTTTTATGGAATATAAGTTAAAATCAGTGGCTTTGCATATTACTAATAAGTGTTCTTGCAATTGTCCACCATGCTATTATACCAACAACAAACAGGTAAAATGTGAGGGGAATTTAGATATACTAAAAAAAATTGCTTTTGAGCTGAGAAATGCTCAAGTTGAGGAGATTAATTTAGTTGGTGGAGATCCAGCTGAATATTCACGTATTCAAGAATTGGTAGAATATTTACATGCTTTAGGTTTTCGAATACCTATACTTTCTAATACCCATAGATATAACAATACGACTCTTGAAAAGGTTATTCCCTATGTTACCTCCCTAGAAGGAACTTTTCATGCTCCTACTGCTGAAGAACATAATAGATTTAATAAAACTACAAATTCTTATGAAATTATGTTAGCGAATTTAGAAAATTATGACAAATTACGGGATACAAATCAAAATTTAGGGGCTGTTTTAAATATCATGAATCATAATTACGATCATCTATATGAGATTATAGACAGATTATTAGAACAGAAACTTAGACTTGATTATGTTTTAATTCAAAGAATAGGATTATATGGTAGGGCTTCTGGCAAAGAAAGTGAAAAAATTGTTATGGAAAAGTTAGCTATAGCTTTTGAACAAATTGATAAAATAAATAAAGTATTGGGTATAGAGTCTATACCTGTAGATGCCTATCCTTTATGCTTAATTCCTGAAGAATATCATAAATACTTGGATAGGTGTGATTGGGGTTATGGAACTGCTTCTGTAGATATGAATGGAAATATTACCAGATGTGCTGTGGCCACTCACTCAGGTTCTAATTTACTTGGCAATATTTTGGAAACGTCAGTCACTGATATTTGGCAAAATTCTCCTACTTTAATTCATTTTAGAAATAAAGATTACTTAAGAGAGGAATGCAGAGGTTGTCATTTACTTACTCAGTGTGGTGGAGGTTGTCCAATGAGTTGTGGTAATAATGAATTATCAGATGATGCCCTTGTAAAAACTTTAAAAATATAAGTTTTACCTTATATATTTGTTTGATATAAAATTATCAATTAAAGGATTGTAGCCAGTCATTTGTTGGGAACAGTCTTTTTTATTTTATATTTATTTTTACAATAAAAAGGAGTTTTAGTTTATGGGAAAAACAAAAGCGGATATTCTTTGGAATAAAAAATATACTTTGGCAAAAATTTTTTTTAAGAAGTATGGACACTTGCTTATTCCTTATGACTATATGATAGATGGTATTCGTTTGGGAAGATGGATTGGTACACAAAGACAGAATTATATTAAAAGAGATAATTCCTTTTTTACTCAAGAAAAGATTGAAAAGCTTAATCAAATTGGAATGGTTTGGGATGTTAAAAAGGCACAATGGGAAAGTATGTATCTTGTTCTTAAAAAGTATAAAGAAAAGTATGGAAATATTCGAGTTCCTCAATCCCATATTACTGAGTCTGGTATAAAGTTAGGTATTTGGATGAATAAACAACGCTTAGATTATAGTGAGGGTAAACTTTCTTTGGAACGTCAGAAAAAATTAGAAGAATTAGATATTATATGGAATCCACGTCATCTTATCACAGAGCAATGGATGAAAAATTTTCTAGCTATTCAAGAATATAAAAATACACACAATCATTTTCCTACTATTAGTTATATTGATAAAGAAGGAGTTCGATTAGGGTGTTGGCTAGCTGAACAAAGGAATAAATATTCTAGTGGAAAGCTTTTACCTGAGAGAGAAAAATTACTTATGGATCTTGGTGCTTTAGGAGATTTTTATAAAGAAAAATGGAATAAGTGGTATTCTATGGCAAAACTTTTTTACAAACAAAATGGACATCTTTCTGCATCTAAAAGAAACTCTTTATATCCAGGGCTTGAGAATTTTTTATCTAGGCAAAGAAAGCTTTATCGAATGGGGAAATTATCGCCTAAGAAAATTAAACTACTTGAAGAAATTAATATAAGTTGGAATCCTCAAGAAGAATATTGGGATAAGATGTATAGACGTTTACGAAAATTTTACAAAGAAAATGGAACACTTTTTATTTCAAAGGAAAAAAGTGTATCTAAAGATTATCATCTTGCTTTATGGATGGAATCTCAACGCAGACTATATAGAAAAAATCCAAATTATCATCCTTTACATGTACAAAAACTTAATTCTATTGGATTTGTTTGGAACCCTTATCGATCGCCTGATGAAATTTGGAATGCATGGTATCAGAAAGCTAAAGCATTCTATGAGAAAAATCACCATCTTAAACCTAAAAAAGGACAACTTGCTACTTGGATTTTTGCACAAAGGGCTGCACGAAAGGGATTACGTGGTACTATTTCCCCTACTCAGATTGCACTTCTTGATGAGATTGAGATGATTTGGAATTTTAAAGAGGAACATTGGGAGAAGATGTATCAATATGCTAGAGAATATTATCAAATTCATGAACTTTTAAATATTCCTACAAATTATATTACTTATGATGGTGCTCGTTTAGGAATGTGGATTTCTAGACAAAGAAAAGTATATAAAGATATTTTAAAAGGTAAGGTAAAGATGAGTGCTATTCTTCAAAAACGTATTCAACTTCTTAATAAGATCGCTATGATTTGGGATGCTTCAAAAATTTCTGTTAGGTCTTCTTTTCAAGAAAAAGCTATTTTTTACTATTTACATCAATTTTTCCCTGATACTGTAAAAATGACACAGTGGGAGTTTATTGGTTATGAGCTTGATATTTATATCCCAAGTATTCGTATTGCTATTGAATATGATGGAATATGGCACCAAGATTCATTGGAAAAGGATAATTTAAAAAATAAGGCCTGCCTAAAACATAATATTCGGCTTATTCGGCTTCGTGAGGTGGGACTCCCTTCTGTTTCTTGGTGTAAAGATATTATTTTTGTTAAAAGTGAGCATGACTGTGATTTTGAAAAAGCTCTTCAAGAATTATTTTCTTTACTACATATTTCCTTTTCTTGTACTATTTCTAAAGATAGAAGTTCTATTTTGCAAATTTATAAAGATTATACTTCACATGTATTTGATCGTAATTATGAAAAGCTTTACTCCTTTTACCAAAAGTATGGTCCTCTATACTCCTCCTTTTCCTTCGCTCATCTTAATAAAGAGTTAAAATGTCTGGTGAGTGATTTTCGATCTAGCTATAAAAATGGTCTTCTTACTTCACTACAAGTTAAAAAGCTAAATAAAATAGGCTTTGTTTTTAATCTTTATGAAAAACAATGGCAGTATGGTTATAAGCAGGCTATTTGTTATTATCAAAAATATAAAGATTTAAAGGTTCCTTATTCTTATGTCACCTCTAGTGGATTTCGCTTAGGTTCTTGGCTTAGCAAACAGAGATGTCTATTTTATCAGGGTAATTTAGATTTTAATAGAAGAAAGTTTTTAGAAGCTATTTCTATCGATTGGTATTTGTGTGATTACTCAAAAGAGGGAGTTAAAAGAAGAAGGAATGCCTATTTTTCTAAGTTAAAGGAATATTATAAGATTTATGGTAATATTGATATTAAAAGGGATTATGTAACAAAAGATGGCTATCCATTAGGAAAATGGCTTGGACAAAAACGTTCTGAATATAAAAAAGGACTTTTAAATCAGGAAACCTTTTCTGTTTTAGATTCTTTAAAAATGAAGTGGAACTTTTTTGATGATAAATGGGAAGATATGTTTTTGATTGCTAAAGCTTATTATTTAAAGCATGGAAATATCTTTATTTCTCCTAATTATGTCACAGAAGAGGGTATTCATTTAGGGGCTTGGATATCTAGGCAAAGAAAAAGGCGCTTTCATTCTTATAGGGGAAAGTCTTTGACACAGGAACAAATTGATTTACTTAACTTGCTTCATATGAGGTGGGATCCTTACCATGAAAAATGGATGGAAAAATATCAACTCGCTAAGAATTTTTACAAAACTTATGGTCATTTAAATATACCTATTAGTTATATTACTGAGGAGGGTGTAAAACTTGGAATGTGGATTGGTTCGCAAAGACAGGCAAATCGTGGTAATCCTAATTTTTTAATGACTCCTGAGAGGAAACAGTTACTTGATGAAATTCATATGAACTGGACTATCTGCCATCCCCATCCTAATTCTAAACGGCGAAAATAAAGAAGTTTGAGTGTGTAAATGGAAACTTTCCATGATAGAAACAAGAAATGTTTTGCTCTTTTTGTATTTCCTATGTTTCTTTTTTTATCCTATCCTCTTTTATTGTAATTTCCCATTATACATATCTTGAAAGATACCCTGTGTTTGTATTAACTCCTTATATTTTCCTTTTTGAACAATTTTTCCTTTATTAAATACTAAAATAACATCACAATTTTCTAAGGTAGTTAATCTATGAGCTATAGAAATAATTGTCGTCTTATTTTCTTTTTTTAGTTTTTCTATTTCTCTTTGAATATATTTTTCGGATGTATTGTCTAAGGCACTGGTTGCTTCATCTAATATTACTATTTTAGGTTTTCTTAGAAATATTCTTGCTATCGCTATTCGTTGTCTTTGTCCTCCTGATAGATTGGCTCCTCCTTCTGCTAGTTTTGTATCATATTTATCGGGAAGTTTTTCTATAAAATGATCTATATAGGCTTTTTTTGCGGCTTCCCTTATTTCTTCTTCTGTTACCTCTTTTTGAATTCCATAACAGATATTCTCTTTTATTGTACCTGCTATTAGAAATGGATTTTGTGGTACAAGGGCCATTTCAGTTGCAATATTTTTGCGGGTCATATTTTTCAAATCTTGGTTGTTTATGATTATTTTACCCTTGGTATTTCTCTCTAGCTTGGTTAATATTTTAATAAATGTTGATTTTCCGCAACCAGATGGACCTACAATACCTATAAATTCTTTCTCTTTAATCTCTAAATTTAAATTGTCTATTATTTTTTCTTCTTCCTTTTCATATGAGAAATCTACTTTTTCTATATGTATTAGAGCATTTTCTTTATAACTTTTTGATTTTGTTTCTATTTTTTCATATGAAAAGTCTTGTTCTAATTCTATAATATTGAAATATTCTTTTGCTAATACTGTTGATTCTGATAATTCATCAAATATTCTATGTAGTTCACGAAGAGGATTTGTTAACTGTGTAAAACATAAGTAAGCTGTTAGAACAGTTCCTACACTTATTTTTCCTTCTCCTGCTAAATAAGTTGAAATACCAATTACTAAGACTGTAAAGCAAGCTTCATTTATAAATTTTAGACAATCATAAAAGGCCATTGCCTTATGGTGTTTCATCTCTTTACTTCGTAAGTATTCTGATTTTTCTCTAAATCTTTCTACTTCTTTTTCAGCATTATTTGTGACTCTTATTACTTCTATACCATTCATTAATTCTACCATTGTTCCATCCATAGTTGCCTTTTCTTCCATAAGTTCTACTCGAATTCCTTTTTGAGTCAAGATTTGTCTAAATATAATTAGTATGCCTATCGGAATTACAAATAGCATAAGTATAGATAAAAATAAAGGTAGTTTTGTAAAGATAACTATTATAGCTGCTATACTACTAAAAATGGCAGGTGCAAAATCCATAAATAGTAATTTCAACAGTCGTATCGTTCCATCTAGACTTCTATTTAGTCTTCCATGTATATTTCCTATCATATTCTTTTTAAAAAAACTAAGGGGGGCATGTAAAAGAGAATTTATTGCTTTTGTTCTTGCTTCTTTCTCACATCTTGTACATGTATCTTCTACTATTACTCTACGTATTACTTTTATTACTTCATTGGATACTGTAACTATTAAAATAAATAGCAAAAAAGGTAATACATTTACAAAGGATAAATTTTCTTGATTTAAAATATCATCTGTTAATTTACCAATTGATAATGGTAATAACTGACTTAATAGAGCTGATAGTATCATAATAATGATTATTATAATAAAATTTATTTTTTGTTTCTTTGATAACATATTATATATTTTTTTAGTCAATTTTTGAGTTTCCATATCTTTTTACTACCTTTCTATTTTCTATGTTATTCTTCTTGTTTGTGTACTGTTATATATTAACCTTTTATTCCCAAAAAATCAAATTTTATTTTTCTTCATTTTGTCTTATATATATTATATTGTAATATTATATATTTAATAACTCTGTAACTTTTTCTTTAAATTGTTTGAACTGATAAAAAACTCAATCTGTCTTTATATTTTGAATTCTTTCTATTCTATTTAGATTTTCTTCTACTGTACTTTTAAAGTATTAATTTAAATATTAAAAATACTATGTAATTCGTGGATATATCTTTATAAGTGAGGAGCCATATGTGTCTTCGTCATAATAAGGTATAGTATTACCTTTATTATGTAGCATGAAGTATGTAACCAGAGCTAAAGAAAAAAAGTCCATAATATCAAATATTATGGACTTTTACTTCTCTTTCGCACAAAGGTGTGCGTAAAATTCAATATGGGGCGCCATAAGAGAATCGAACTCTTGCATACTAGTGCCACAAACTAGCGTGTTAACCACTTCACCAATGAC
>JAAWCL010000235.1 GCA_022793235.1 Bacilli bacterium
GATTATCTCGGGATCAAATGCTCGGAAGCCGATTCCTGCGAAGCGGACGACGTGATCGCCGGATACGCGCTTACCTGCGGAAAATATTGTGAGGTCGTAATTTCCTCTTTTGACAGCGATTTCTTTCAGCTGATCTCCCCCAGGGTATCGGTGCTTCGCTACCGGGGAAAAGACACCGTGCTCTGCACGCCGAAATGGTTTGAGGAAAAGTTCGGGATCACGCCCGCGCAGTATGCGGATTTCAAAGCGCTTACCGGGGACAGTGCCGACGCCATTAAGGGCGCGGAACAGGTGGGCCCAAAGACAGCCGCCGCTCTGCTTCGGGAATTTGGAACCCTTCAAGACCTTCTGCAAAACGCGGAAGCTGTGAAAAAGCCTTCTGTAAGGGAATCGATCCGCAAAAACGCTGACAGGCTGAGGATCAATTACAGGCTTATCAAGCTTACCAACGCCGCTCCCCTGCCCTTTTCTTTGGACGAGCTCGCGTATCGCCCTTCCGAAATCACCACCACTGAGGTACTGCGGGGGATCGGGCTGAAGTAAAAGCTTCTTTCAAACCCCTTTCAGGCCTTGGGAGCAATGGTAAACCGCCAGGGAAAATCCACCGCTTCCTCCGCGTAATCGATTCCGATCCGTTTGCTGACTTGTATCTCAAGCTTCTGCTTATCTGCGGAACAATCAGGAAGCCCCGCTTCCGAAAGCCTGCCGCATACCTCAAGCTCCGGAGAACCGAAAGGCAGGGCGTTTAGGCTTCTGTCGATTTTCAGCCCGGCGCAGAGCTTTCCGGGGCCGTTTAAGAAGTTTTTCCGCTGATAGGCCGTAAGCTCCTCCGCATCGCGGCCAAAGCGATTTTTGGCGATCTCGTTCAGGCCGTACCTTGGCTCCACGGCCCGGATCAGTACCGCTGCGGGTTCCCCTTCCGGCTCCGTGACAAGGTTCAGGCAGCAATGCATGCCGTAGATCAAATAGACATATACGGTTCCCGGCGGGGCAAAGAGTACCTTTGTTCGCTCCGTTTTGCGGTACTGGTAAGCGTGGCAGGCCTTATCCATTCGCCCGATATAAGCTTCCGTTTCCGTGATCCGGGCCGCTAAAACCACTTCGCCGTACCGCCGGACCAAATACTTTCCAAGCAGCGATCTGGCAACCTTCACCGTATCGCCGGCAAAAAATTCCTGGGTAAGAGCCATAGTTACGTTCCCTCCCTCTTCTTCTTTTTATTATAACTTTTTTTACCCCTCTTGTCATTTCCTTTTCCCGGCAAATTGACAGGCGATACGCGGAATGGTAAGATACCTATAGCGAAAGCTTTATATGACCTTTTACTTTTTGAGAGGAGCTGCGATGTATGGAACTGCAAAAAAGAAAAGATATTCCGGCAGAGCTTACCTGGGATCTTTCCGCTATTTATGAAACCGAGGAAGCCTGGGCTGCTGATGTGGAAAAGATGGAAGCCCTTACCGCAAAATTGGAACGGGACTATCGGGGAAAGCTAAACACGCCGGAAGCTATCAACGCCTGTTTGGATATCCTTCGGGAGCTGTATGAGATTTTGATTCCAGCCAGCACTTACCGGGACCTGGCGGCCTCGGTGGATTAC
>JAAWCL010000236.1 GCA_022793235.1 Bacilli bacterium
GATTTAATAACTATTTAGGAATCAATGAAGAATATGATAATGTAAATAAAACAATGTATTTTGACAATTTAGAAGATGTAAAAGTATTAGCACAAGAGATTATTTGTTTTTATTCTAAAAATGATCCGTATGTAAAATATGAAGTTGAAAAAGAATTTGCAGATACAATAGCAACAAAACAAATAGTAATAGATGATGGAGGACACTTAAATTCGGAAAGTGGATATGTAGAATTTAAAGAATTACTAGAATTTATTTAATGAAAGTTGGAATTATTATGGGAAAATTAGTGTGCATTGGTGGTGGAGAGATACCAAGAATAAAGAACGGAATACAACTACCTTATGAAACAAGAGAAATAGATAAAGAAATAGTTAGAATATCAAATAAGGAAAATCCTAAACTTCTTTTTGTCGGAACTGCATCAAGTAATAGTTATGAGTATTTTCTAACAATAAAAGATATATTTGAAAAGTTGGGATGTAATGTTTCAAATTTAGATTTATTGAAAGATGATTTAGATATGGAACAGGTAAAAGAAAATATACTAAATACTGATATTATCTATATTGGTGGTGGAAATACAAAGTTTATGTTAGAAAAATGGAGAGAGTTAGGCGTAGATAAGCTATTACTGGAGGCATATAATAGAGAAATTGTTTGCTCTGGATTGAGTGCAGGAAGTTATTGCTGGTTTAGATATAATTATGATTTACTAGAGGGAATCGGAGTTATAAATGCAGTAAATTGTGTGCATTATGAACAAAAAGATAATGAAGCTAGAAATAAATTTTATAATGTTATTAAAGAAAAAAACATAGAGGGAATTGCACTAGAAAACTGTGTAGCATTAGAGATTATTGATGATAAAATTAAAATAATTAAAAGTAATAATAATCGAAACGCTTATAAAATAACATATAAAAACAATAAATTTATTGAAGAAATAATGAAATAAAATATTTAGGAGAAATATAATGGATATTGTTGAAATTTATGATATGGAAGATATAATTGATATTCATTTAAACGGACAACTATATTTATATATGTCAAATGTAATAAGAAAGCAAGATTATGATATTTATTATAGTGATGTAATAGATGATGAGTATTGGAATTTTGCCTACTTAAAAAATAGAGAAGTTTCTTTAGATGACATTTTTGATGAAATAAAATC
>JAAWCL010000237.1 GCA_022793235.1 Bacilli bacterium
CAACAAGTGAATTGACCATAACAGCAACTGCGACAGACCAAGATGAAAATGATGTTTTAACGTATAAATTACTAAGAGGAACATCAGAAAATGATACTAATCCAGTGGAATTATCACTAGCACCAGAAAAGGTAGAAGGAAAGACGGTAACATTCAAAGATATAGGATTAAGTATGAATACATACTATTGGTATAAAATAAAGGTATCAGATGGGATAGATAGTAATACATCAACAAATTACGGAAGTGAAAGAACTTATTGCTTAGGTTCACTTTGTGCTGGTGGTGGTTATAATCACCCAGACTGTCCTAATTGCGAGGACGGGCAAGTTAATTGTACTACTTGTCGGCGGAAAAGGATATAGCTCTGTTCGAATAGGAACTCCATGTAATACCTGTAGTGGGGATGGAGTACTTAATGCTAATAATCATGAATATCAATCTACAAGCAGAAATACTAATGATGGTAAAAGAGGAAATTGCCGTAATTGTCGGTGAATATGTCGGAGGTTATAACTGGTTAGATGTTAGATGTAAAACTTGTAGCAGTATAACTGGCTCTGGGTTCGCAATAATTTGTGCTATTAATGATTGTACCAATTGTGGTGGTGCATATGTAGAGTTTGGAAATATGGCTTATAATTCTTATCATGGAATTTGTTCAGATTGTAATGGTAAAGGATATAAACTCGATAAAACAAATTGCACTATCTGTAATGGAAAAGGAACTGTTAATTGCACTAATTGTGATGGCAGAGGATATCTATTAGATCCATACAGTTGTGCTCATGGAAGAAGTGGTGGTAGTTCACACTATTATTGCTCTACTTCATCAAATCATGGAAATATAGTAAATCAATATCACTAATGAATAGATGTAAGCAGTAAGATTCTTTTAATGTTTAGAACAATATACAAATGTATAATTTATATAAGAAAGGAGAGTATAGAAAAAGTTGTGTAAAAAAATCCTTTCGTGATAAAATAAAAAAATATCAAGGAGGGATTTTTTCTATGGAAAAAAAAGTAGAAAAAGAAAAAAATGAAATAGTAGAGGAATTTTTTAGAAGGAATGATCCAAAGGATATAAAGTCAATGAATGATATGTATACAGCGTGGAAAAGCTTCTTTGCCCCTGCTTTTCAACAGTTGTTAGACGC
>JAAWCL010000238.1 GCA_022793235.1 Bacilli bacterium
ATTATATTATATCCTACAATCCCTCCTGTATTTACTCCATTTGCTGTATTATTAACATCTCCTAAATTATAACAATATCCTACTTTAGCTTCTAATCTTAATCTTCCTGTTATTCCTCCTATATCTGCTGCACCTGATGTACTCGTTTTATTTGCAATTATAATTCCTTTGTTATAACAATTATAACATTCCATATAATCTCCTGAACCGTCCTATTATTCCTCCTACATAATATGCTCCTGTTATATTCCCTAAATTATAACTATATTTTACAGTTGAACCACTATCATTTTCTATATCATTTTGACCAACTATTCCTCCTACTAATGTTCCTCCTGTTATATTTCCTTTATTATATGTGCCTATTATTTGTGTATTTATACAAAATCCAACTATTCCTCCTGCTACCATTTTTATATTATTATTTACGATTCCATTATTTCCGCAATTTGATATTACAGAATTATTTTTTGCATATGCTACTATTCCTCCTACATATGCATTTCCTGTTATGCTATTATTTTTACCTGTTACTATTCCTGTTATTTTTGCATTATCTATACATCCAAATATTCCTTGATAATTATTTGTACTATTTATATATACATTATCTATTACATGATTATTTCCTTCAAATGTTCCTTTAAATACTAATTTTTCATTTTCTATATAATTTCCTATTGGTACCCATTGATTTTCTTGTGTTCCTTCTAAATCTATATCGGCCATTACTCTGGCTGTTCTTCCTTCAAATGTTCTTCCCTCATTTACTTTATTTCTAAATATTTCCATATCTTGCCTGTTCCATATATCCATGTCTTCTGTTATATCTGTTACTTTTATTTGGGCTATTTTGTAGTTGCCATCTTCATCTTTAGCATATATTGTATATGTTCCATTTTCTGTTATTTCTTTAGTTAATGCATATGTTCCTTCTACTTTTTCTGGTACTTGTATTACTTCTCCTTTTATTATTATCTGCTCTATTGTTCCTTCATATTTTATCAAAGTTTCTAAATTAGCTTTCACATAATCTTCTCTAATATTTACATTTGCCTGTATTACTATTTCTTTATTTTGCTCCCCTTTTCCTAAGCTTGTTACTATTTTAGGTACATCTCTGTCTATTTCAAATTTCCAGTCGTCTACTATTACTATATTGTCTACTACTACCATTTCTTGTTTTGCTAGTTCATTATCAATATATTCATTTTTATTATAATTTTTATCTATATATTTATCTGTTTGCAATTTTCCTAATGCTATTTCTAATTTTTCTCTTGCACTTTGTTCTGAATAACTATCTGTTGCTTTGCCTGCTTTTTCTATTAAACTTCCTTTTCCTATTATTATATTTATAGTTACTCCTGCAAGAATTAGCAATATAATTATAGTTATTATCAACGCTATTAAAGTAATTCCCTTATCTATATCCTTCATATCTCTTCTACCTACCAACATTACTATTCCTC